>CAZTBN010000021.1:0-11920 GCA_964611955.1 uncultured Pseudomonadales bacterium
CGCGGAGCAAAAGAAACCCCGCAGCAACGCAGTGCACTGCGGGGAGTACGTCATTGCTTTTTAAATATTTATTACTGATTGAGATTTATTTTATTATTAATACACATTAAATATGTATGAACACTTGTTGAGTTAGTATTTATTTGATAAACTATTAAAACAATTTATTAAATAAATATTAAAAATGCAACAATCAGAACAAGCTCAGTCGGAAATTAAATTATCAGAGAAATTAAAAAGCGTGGCAGCTGCTTTGACAGCTGCTTTTACAGGCTCGCTAGCTTCTTCTGATCAAATTTCAGCAGCAGAAATAGAAAATGCCTCAACTAAAGAAGAACCAGCTACTACCTTGAGTATGGCTGAGACAGAAGCTGATCGTTACGGATTGGAAGATTCTCGCACGGTGCAGCAACAAGCTTTTCAAACTGAAAAAAAGGAATCCGAAGTCTATCCAGCTGGTACTCAAGTTACTTTAAAACCTGGAAGTATAGTTTATCAGGAGCCAGGAGATGCGATTGCGGGTCTTGACCAACCATTTGGACATAATCTACCCAATGGCGGAAGTGGGGAAATTAAACCTAGGGTTAACTCGAGTTATTATACAGATAAAGTAGGTTTGACAGGAAATCGGATATATCGAGTGGTAACTGATCAGTATGCATATAACACTGAAACTAAGCAACTTGAACGAGTTGTTGGTTGGGTGAGGATAAAAGATATTTCATCAGCAGTAACGCCTACTCCAACTCCAGAACCTACGCCACGTATGTCTTCAGTAGAAGCCAGTCTTTCAAGAATGGCCAAGACTCACAAAGTTGCAAGTGGGGAAAATTTATCATCTATTGCCCCACTTTATGGTTTGACTTGGCAGAAACTTGCTGAGATGAATAATATCAAGGCACCTTATTTGCTCAGGGAAGGACAATTTTTAACAGTTAGTGAAAATGCAAGTGCTACAGCAGCTCAAGCTGATGCAGCTTTGAGACAAAATTTAGCTCAAAATCAAGAAGCCCAAAAAAATCAAGAAAATAA
Organism: uncultured Pseudomonadales bacterium; assembly: GCA_964611955.1. Classification (GTDB taxonomy): domain Bacteria; phylum Patescibacteriota; class Microgenomatia; order UBA1400; family PJMF01; genus CAYVBW01. The sequence goes on from CAZTBN010000021.1 coordinate 1,033, forward strand.
GGCAAATAATACTTCAACTTATTTAGTTCAATCAGGAGACACGGGATACAGTATTGCTGCTAGAATAGCAACTAAAATTCCTGGTTTTACTTTTGATCAACTACGCGGTTTAAATCCAGGGATATCTTGGCCTTCAATTATAGCTGGCCACACGATATTAAAAGTTCCAGCAACTGCGTTAACTCAAGTAGAAAAACCTGCCAGTCAAGTTCCTAAACCAGTCGAACAAGCAAATAATTTTTACATCACACCGAAAGATAATCAACTGATCGCTGAAATTATTGTGCAATTTAAAGGTGACAGAGATCCAGGAGAGTATTACGGATGGTTAATAGCAACAAATAAGTTAAGACCCGGTAGTATAAGAATTCCAACAGCAGGAACAAAATTAAGAATTCGTTAAGCTTGATTTCATATATACTTTGATAGTTTTTGATATAATGTAGGATAGTTTATTATTTAAGTTGTGTTTTTAACCAACTATTAACTACATTATGTCAATTTCTTCGGAACAACTCTCTCAGGATCAGATAGTTAATCATCGGTTATCTCGACGACAATTTTTAGCATTATCTGGAGCTACAGCTGTAGCCTTGTTTAGTCGATCTTGTGTAGAGTCTGAGGTAAGTACTGTGGATAAACCACCCACCCGTCTACCTAGACCAACCTCATCCCCAACTGTGGCATTTGATGAATCGCAACAAGTTGAATCTAGTGTTTTAGTATATAGCTGGAAAGAATTATGGGATAAATCTGGTGGTACGCAAGAGTGTTGGGAAAATCCAGAAAATAAGCTTAATATTGAAACATGGAAAGAAGATGTTGCTAAAGCAAGTGGTTTTGCTATGTGGAGTATAAAATGTCAAATGTTAGTTGGAATTCGTTTAAAAAAAGTTCGTCCTGTCTCATGCGATCATCCTAATTATTGAAATAGACATCTATATAATCATTTTTTTTGAGTTTATCCTTTTCCAATCTGCTATACTTAAGCTAGATTATTAACTATTCAGAAAGGTTTAATATGCACAGATATTTTGACAATATCGAAGAGGCTACCGTCAACAACTCTAATTTTCGTCAGGTGTTGTTCACTGGTAAATACTGCCAACTAGTGGTTATGTCCCTTCAGCCTGGTGAAGAGATTGGTATGGAAGTTCATCATAATGTAGATCAGTTTTTCCGTTTTGAAGAGGGTGAGGCAAAAGTTTTGATTGATGGTGAGGAAATTATGGCCAAGGCAGATGATGCTTTAGTCGTCCCTGCAGGCTCAGAACATAACATTATCAATGCTTCAAATCATAGCTTGCTCAAGCTTTACACTGTTTATTCTCCACCTAATCATCCCGCTGGCACTGTTCATCAAACTAAGGCTGAAGCAGAGGCAGCAGAGGCAGAAGAACATCAACATTAAATTAATTAATCATTTTCAAAGCCAAAAGTAATTTCTAGTTAACTAGTCAATGCTTTTGGCTTTTTGTTTGATTGCGACATTTAAAATAAAAATGAGTTCCTCTTGCAAAAAAGTTAATTTTTCCTCATACTAAGAGCTGTAGTAATCTTTTAAAAGCGTTATTAATCACCTGCCCCACTACTATGCTTGATACTCAACAGCTACTTTATATTTTACCTGACTTGGCTTATTTAGCAGAATTTTTGCCTGGTAAACAGCCTCACACTTTTACTGTTGCTAGTTTTAAACAGTTTAATGGCAAGTTGATGAATGACGGCAAGTTAATCTATGAAAATTTGAATAAGTTAATTGATAGAGTTCAAGATAAGTTAGGAGAGGCTCAACTTGATGTGGTCTTGGCTGATGATGTTTTTACCAACACCATGATTAATATTGAAAAGAAAACAGAGGCTGAGGTGACTGAATATCTTCAAGATGAAGTTATACCTAGTTTACACATTGATCTTGATTCTCATCAAATTGAAACATTTATTTTGAGTGAATACAAGGGCGTTTATAAAGTCCAGTTAGCCACAGTGCAACATTCTGCTCTTGCTCCTCTTAAACTTGCGTTTGCTAATAAGAAAATTAAACTTAATAAAATTTTTCCTCTCAGTTGGACTTTAAAATCTTTAATTTCTCTTGAGCCTTCGATTGCTATGGTTCAGATGGGTAAAAATTTATTTATGGCTAAACATTATATCGGTGTCGATCAGCCATTGACTGATAGTCTTGATAATCTGGATCGTTTTGTTGAGGCGATTAAAACTCTCAAAGGTGGCGAAGCAAGCATGCAAACAATTTATTTATTATCTGATGAAGCTGTGGAAACAGAGTTGACTAAAAAATTAGCAGGCATTATGCCGATTCAGCAATTAGCTGAAACTGAAAGTGGCGACGCTGCTTTGCCTGGATATGTTGATAAGGCTATGACTACTGCTATGAGAACTATTGAAATTGAAGAGTTTGAAATTCCCGAGTTTAAGTTAAGTGCAGTCAAAATTTCAGCTGAGCTAGAAGCCAAGATTAAAGCAAGTGCCGAAGATCAATCGGAGTCTGAGGAAGCTATTGTCGCAGAGGAAATTAAAATTGAAGATTTACCTAAACCAGGAGAAGCAGTGGTCGCTAAAACTATGGCCACAGCTGCAACCAGTTTGGCATTGGAATCACAAACTGCTCCTGTTGCGGCAGAGGTAGAAACATTGGCTGATACTTTGGACTCAGATCTTGAATCAGTAGCTACAACTACCGAGCTTGAATCAGATTTAGAAACTCAAGACGAACTTGAAGACTCAACTGTAGCTCCTAAAGAAGTGAGAGCTTATCAACCTGTGGCTGCCACTTTAGCCAGTTTAGAATCAGAAGAGGCAGAGCTTGAAGATACTAAACACGACCCTTATGAAACAGCAGTTGAAGAACCAGATCCAGTTGATTTGGCTAAGTTTGCTAATAATTTTAATGACCAACCTCAATCAACTCCCAAAACAGTTACCACCTCTCCTACTATGAAAAAAACCAACACTTTAAAAAATGATGATGGTACCAGTAATTTATTACGCATACTTTTAATTGGCTTTGGTAGTTTTGCTATCACTGTGGCCATTGGTGTAGGTATTGGTTTTGGAGTATTAAAACTTTCTCAACCTAAAACAGTTGAGGAACCGGTCGTGACTCAAGTGGAACCAGAACCAACAGTAGAACCTACTCCAACGCCTGTTCCAGAAATAGAAAGACTGGATTATACCATTAGAGTTGTTAATGCCACTACTAAGGCAGGTTATGCTGGCCAGATAGCTGCTATTCTTGAAGAAAAAGAGTATCAAACTGTTGAGGCTAAGAATGCGGTTGATAGCTACGAAGCAGGTAACTATTTATTAATGGCTGAAGAAAATGAGGCCTTACTGCAAACCATAAGTAAAGATTTAGAGTTGGAACTAACTTTTGTGAAAGACTCAACTACAGAAGATCCCAAGGGAGAGTTTGATGCAGTTGTAGTTTTAGCAGATAATTAATAATTTATGGTATACTATCCAGCATTATGTCAACAAAAAACAAAATTCAACTTACCAAAGACGGTTTTCAAGATTTACAAAATGAGCTCAACGAACTAATTAATGAGAAATTACCAGTGGTGGTAAAAAGAATTTCTGTAGCTCGAGATAAAGGTGATTTAAGTGAAAATACCGAGTATCAGAATGCTAAGGAAGATAAGGAAATCATTGATGCTAGAATCACCGAAATTGAAGATGTGATTAAGCGTGCTGAGGTAGTTAATAAAACCAAAAGTAAAACCTTAATTGGTATTGGTAGTGAAGTAGTTATTTATCCTAAAAATAATAAGAAAAACCAAAGAACCATAACCCTTGTGGGAGAGTTCGAAGGTGATGTTGAACAAGGCAAAATTTCTGTTGTTTCGCCTTTAGGTAAGGCCTTATTGGGTAAAAAACAAGATGATGAAACAGTGGTAGTTGCTCCTGCTGGCGATATTGTTTATGTGGTTGCTAAAGTAAAATAGTTGCTTCTTGTTCTGATTTATCTTCCGTTATTTTATTCAAGGATTAAATCAGAATGTCGGTTTTATAAGGGAACAACTTCCCTTAGATTGATTTATAAATTAGTGATTTTTATACTCCCATGTCTCGTATCGACGATGCCATCAATGCTAAACTAGAAAAGCGTCAAGCTTTGGAAAAAATGGGTATACTCGCCCATCCTTATCTCTTTGATAAACAGCACACTGTCTTAGAAGCTAGAGAAAGTGCTTCAGAGACAGTGATTAAAACTGCTGGTCGTATTTTATTACTCAGACCTCATGGCAAAGTGATTTTTTTAGATATTAAAGACTCCACTGCCCAGATTCAGGTTATGATTCGCGAGGAAGAGGTTTCTGCTGAAAACTTTGCCATGATGAATTATGTTGATCCTGGCGATTTTTTGGGAGTAACAGGCACTATCACCACTACTAAAACAGGAGAACTGACCGTTAGCGCTACAGAGCTAACATTTTTAGGTAAGGCTTTACGGCCTTTGCCAACTGCTTGGAATGCAGCCGAAGATAAAGAAATTCGTTTTCGTCAACGTTATTTGGACATGTTGATTAATGAGGAAGTTAAGCAACTTCTAGATGCTAGGTGGCTAATTTTAAAAGAGATTCGCCAATTTTTACAAACCGAACATAATTTTGTTGAGGTTGAAACCCCAGTGTTGCAACCATTGTATGGCGGTACCAATGCTCGACCTTTTGATACTCATATGAATGCCTTAGATACAGATTTGTATTTAAGAATTGCTCCAGAATTATATTTAAAAAGGTTAATTGTCGGCGGTTATGAAAAAATTTTTGAAATTGCTCGTAATTTTAGAAATGAAGGGATTGATCAAACGCATCAGCCAGAATTTACCATGATCGAGTGGTATCAAGCTTATGCTGATTATCAAACCATGATGGATGTTGCTGAAGAGATGTTTAAAAAGTTAGCCATGATAGTGAATGGTAGTACTAAGATTATGGTTGGAGAGACTGAACTTGATTTAAGTGGCAATTGGCCTAGGGTTAAGATGATTGATGCTCTCAAACAATATGCTCAGATTGAGTTTGATGTTTTAAGTGATGAGGAAATCCAACAACTGTTAACCAAACATGAGTTTACTTTACCCGGTGGTTATAACCGTGGCACAGCCATGTTCACTTTATTTGATCATTTAGTTGCTTCTCAGTTAATTCAACCCACCTGGATTATTGATTACCCTCGTGATGTCAGCCCTTTAGCTAAGGCTCATCGACTTGACCCTAAATATTGCGAGCGTTTTGAAGCTTATGTGGGCGGTAAAGAATTAGCAGATGGTTGGAGTGAGATTGTTGACTCTCTTGATCAACGCCAAATATTTGCCAATGAACAACAACATTTACGAGGCGGAGATGAAGAAGCACATCCGGTTGATGAAGACTTTTTGCAAGCTATGGAATATGGTATGCCTCCTTTGGGCGGTATTGGTATTGGTATTGATCGTTTAGTCATGTTTCTCACTAATACTTGGTCAATTCGAGAAGTCATTGCTTTTCCAACTTTAAAACCAGTTCAGCCATTAGTGATTAAGTCTAAAAAATCTTCAACTATCGCTGCTCCCAAGCAAGAATCACCTGATTCATCAGCTGATCAGTCAAGTTTACCAACAAGAGAAGAAGCGATAAAATTACTGCATGAATATATTGCTGATCCAGCCTTACGCCATCACTGTGAAATGGTGGCATCAGTTTTAGAAGCTTATGCAAAAAAACATAACTTAGATCAAGAATTATGGTATCAAACTGGATTATTACATGATCTAGATTGGGAGAAATATCCTGATGAGCATCCTAACAAAGCAGTGACTGAAATATTAAAATCATATCCTCAGCCATTACTGCAAGCCATTAGAGCCCATGCTCCTTTAAGAACCAATGTTCAGCCAGAATCTTTATTAGAGCGTTATTTATTTGCCAGTGATGAGTTGAGTGGATTTTTAAATGCTTACTCTTTAATGAGACCAGAAAAATTTGCTGGTATGAAAGCTAGCAAGGTTAAAAAGAAGTTGGGTGACAAAAGCTTTGCTGCCAACGTTAGTCGTGAAGATATTGCTTTAGGCTTTGAGTTAATTGATGAAGATCCAGATGAACATATTCAATTTTTAATAGAAATTTTTAAATAAAAATTTATGTTAGATATTACTTTTATCCGCGAACATAGTGATTTAGTTAAGCAAGCTTGTGAAAATAAGCAACTGAAGGCTGAGGTAGTGGATAAGTTATTGCTTAGCGATGCTCAGCGCATTGAGTTAAAGCAAGCTGTTGATGAGATTAGACGCCAGATTAATGAAAATGCCGATAAAATTAAACAACAGGTTCATCAAGGCGGTAAGCCAGAGGAAACATTAGTTAATACTGGCAAGCAACTAAAAGAACAGTTAAAACAAGTTGAGCCTGATTTTAAAAAAGCTGAGGAGCAGTTTAATGAGTTAATGTTACAAGTTCCTAATGTACCTGCATCTGAAGTTCCAGTTGGAGCTGATGAATCAGGCAATCAAGTAGTGCGCCAAGTTGGTGAACTACCTAAATTTAAGTTCACTCCTTTGCCCCATGAGCAAATTATGGAAAAATTGAACTGGTTGGACACATCACGAGCGGTGCGTATCGGTGGATTTAGATCTTATTTTTTAAAAAATGAAGCAGTGTTACTTGAACAGGCATTATTACGCTATGCTTTGGATTTTATGGTGAAAAAAGGTTTTACTCCTCTAACAACTCCAGTGCTAGTCAATTATGAAGCCATGGTGGGAACAGGTTATTTTCCTTGGGGAGAAGAAGATCACTATCGCACTCAAGACGATAAATTTTTAACCGGCACTGCTGAAGTAGCGCTCACCTCTTATTATCTAGGAGAAACCTTAACTGAAGCGGAGTTACCGATAAAATTAACTGGTATCTCACCTTGTTTTAGAAGAGAAGTTGGTTCTCATGGTAAAGATACTCAAGGCATTATTAGAGTTCATCAATTTAATAAAGTTGAACAAGTGGTGTTTACCGTGGCTGATGAAAAAATTACTCAAGAATGGCATGAAAAAATGCTTGGTTTTTCTGAAGAGCTCTTGCAAAGCTTAGGTCTACCCTATCAAGTACTTTTAATGTGTACTGGCGATATGGGTGCGGGTCAGCGTAAAAAATATGATATTGAAACATGGTTTCCAGCACAAAATTGTTATCGAGAAACTCACAGCGCTAGTTATTTTAATGATTTTCAGACCCGTCGTTTAGGCATTAGGTATCAAGCAAAAGATGGCAAAACTAAGTTTGCTTATTCTCTAAATAATACAGTTTTAGCTACTCCTCGTTTGTTGGCAGCTATAGTTGAAAATTATCAGCAAGCAGATGGATCGGTAAAGATTCCCGATGTTTTAAAACTTTAATTTTTTTGAGTTTATCCTTTCACTATAGACCCTTAATTGTGATAATATAACCCTTATGTTGAAATTTATCTCCAATCTTTTTGATGAAAATAAGAAAAAATTAAGCCAATATCAATTGGTGGTAACTCAGATTAATGAGTTAGAACCGCTGATGAAGAAAAAGTCTGATTTACAATTGGCTCAACAGACTAATAAATTTAAAAAACAAATTCAACAAAAACTTGATCAAGTTAATCCTCAAACTGATGCAGAACTAAACAATATAGAAAAAGCAATTTTAGATGAACTGTTACCTGAGGCTTTTGCAACTGTACGAGAAGTTTCCAGACGTATTACTGGTATGCGCCACTTTGATGTGCAACTATTAGCCGGCATTGCGATTCATAACGGCATTATTACTGAACAAAAAACAGGAGAAGGTAAAACCTTAACTGTTACTTGTCCTTTATATTTAAATTCTCTCCTAGGTAAAGGTTCTCACTTAGTGACCGTGAATGATTATTTGGCAGAAATTGGTTTGGGTTGGATGGGTCCGATTTATCATTTTTTGGGCGTGTCAGCCTCGGTCATTATTCATGAAGAATCAAAACTTTATGATCCAGAAATTGACAGCCAAGATCGAGGTGATGAAAGATTGGAGCACTTTAAACCCATTACTCGTCAAGAAGCTTACTTAGCAGATATTACTTATGGTACTAATAATGAGTTTGGTTTTGATTATTTGCGCGACAATATGGTGCAGTCAATTGATCAGTTAGCGCAACGTCGGCAAAATGCTCATTTCTTTGCCATTGTTGACGAGGCAGACTCTATTTTAATTGATGAAGCTCGTACTCCTTTAATTATTTCCGCTCCTGACACTAATCCAACTCAAAAATATTATGAGTATGCCAAGATGGTAACTAGCTTAGCTAAGGATCAAGATTATACTATTGATGAAAAAGCTAAAACTGCCACTTTAACTGATTTGGGTGTTAAAAGATTAGAAAAAAAATTGGGAGTCACCAATCTGTATGAAGAGGATTTTTCTATCATCCATCATATAGAGTCGGCCTTGAAAGCCATGACTGTTTTTCAAAGAGATAAAGATTATATAGTTCACGAAAACGAGGTTATTATTGTTGACGAGCACACGGGGCGGTTAATGTACGGTCGTCGTTACAGCGATAGTTTACATCAGTCCATTGAAGCTAAAGAGGGAGTGCCGATTCAGCAAGAATCTAAAACATTGGCTACGGTTACCATTCAAAATTATTTTAGAATGTATCACAAGTTGGCTGGTATGACAGGTACAGCTGCCACTGAAGCTGATGAGTTTAACCAAATTTATAAAACCGATGTGGTGGTGATTCCGACTTATAAGCCAATCGTGCGTCAAGATAAAACTGATGTCATTTATAAAACTCAAGCAGCCAAGTTTTCTGCCATTGCTCATTTAGTTGAGCAAATTAATAAAACAGGTCAGCCAGTTTTGATTGGTACTCGTTCCATTGTTAATAATCAAATGATTTCTGACTTTTTAAAACGCAGAGGTGTTAAGCATAATGTTTTGAATGCTAAAAACCATGAACGCGAAGCTTTTGTGATTGCTGATGCTGGTAAAAAAGGCATGATTACGGTGGCTACCAACATTGCTGGTCGTGGTGTTGATATTATTTTAGGTGGAGCCAAACCAGAACTCAAAGACTATCGTAAAGAAAAACGAACCGAAAAAAGAGCCCAGCTACCAGCTAAATACCAAGATTTAAATTTACCTCCTTCGATTAATCCTGCTAATTATGATTTAGCAGCATATAAAAAAGTGCTAGATCAGTGGAAAAAAGATAATCAGGAAGTCATTGCAGCTGGTGGTTTGTTTGTGATTGGTTCTGAACGTCATGAATCACGTCGTATTGATAATCAGTTGCGTGGTCGAGCTGGTAGATTAGGTGATCCCGGTTCTTCGCAGTTTTTTGTTAGTTTAGAAGATGAAATCATGCGCATTTTTGGCGGTGAAAAAATTGCTAAAGTAATGGAATTTTTAAAGATTGCAGAAAATCAACCAATTGAGCATGCCATGGTCAGTAAATCAATTGAGTCTGCCCAAGTAAAGGTAGAAACTTTCTTTTTTGATCAAAGAAAACGTTTAGTTGATTTCGATGACGTGATGAATAAGCACCGCGAAATTATTTATCGCCGACGTCGCAGATTATTGGAATTATCTACTCAAGAACTTGAGGAGCAAAATAATACTGAAGCTACTCAGACAGAAGATGAAACTTTAGGTTCAGATTCTCTTAAGAAACAAATCATTCAAAATGTTGAAGACGAAATCAGAGCAATGGTTAATACTCATCTGTCAAATGAAACAGACTCTGCCCCAACTAATGTTAATTTAGTCGTTAATGAGTTTGCAAAAATTATTCCTTTTGATGAAGCTTCACAAAAACAAGTGGAAGCTAAACTACTCAAGAATCCAACTGGAGAAGCTGTGAGTGATGAGTTAATTAATATTACCAATCAAGTTTATCAATCTAAAGAAAAAATTTTGGGAGATGAAGTCATGCGCCAGTTAGAACGCTATGTGATTTTATCAACCATTGATGAAAAATGGATTGATCATTTAGATCAAATGGAAGCTTTAAAAGAAGGTATTTGGCTCAGAGGAGATAAGGACACGGTCTTATCAGAATACAAAAAAGAATCTTTTGTTATGTTTGAAGGCTTAATTAACACCATTCAGTCTGCTGTGGCTCATCGCATTTTTAAAGTTCAACCTGCTCAACACAAGGCATCTATTACTCAACAGTTGTTGGATCAGGCGCGCTATCAAAAAGATGATGTTAATGAACCAATTGCTAAAGAAATAGCTGATGCCCAGATTCCGACTGCAGCCATGGCGCCTAAATCAACATCTGGATCAGTTGCAGATTTGGCTAGTGCTTTGCGTGGGGCTGGCTCTGTTTCAAATCCTACCAGAGGAAATCAGAAAGCAAAACTGGGACGTAATCAGCTTTGTCCATGCGGTAGTGGTTTAAAATATAAAGATTGTGGATTAATTCACTCCCCTCGCCATAAGCAATAAAGATAGGAGGCGTTATGCCAGAATTACCTGAAGTGGAAACAGTTAAAAGAAGACTGCAATCGGTTTTGTTAAATCAGGTGATTGTTAAACTTGAAACCCTTCACCTTAAAAGTTTTTCAGGCAATAGTCAGAAGTTAATTGGCAAAAAAATAATTAAAATTTCCCGAAGAGCCAAATTGATTCGCCTAGAGCTTGATCATCAGGAAAATTTGTTGATTCATTTAAAAATGACTGGTCAACTAATTTTTATTAGCGACGAACTTAAGCTGGGAGGAGGTCATCCCACCGCAGATTGGCTTAACGATTTACCTACCAAGCATACTCGGGCGATTATTAGCTTTAAATCTGGAGCCAAGTTATTTTTCAATGACATGAGAATCTTTGGTTGGATTAGAGAACTCTCAGATCAACAAGTTGAACAAGAACTGGAT
>CAZTBN010000022.1:0-11585 GCA_964611955.1 uncultured Pseudomonadales bacterium
TGTGACCCCACGGGGAATCGGACCCCGCTTGTCAGGATGAAAACCTGATGTCCTAACCACTAGACGATGGGGCCTAGGTAAAATCTATAGTAACGTTTTTAAACTGCTCGATTTTGCTAGGCAATACACTAATAATATCAAATCTAAAGTTTTTAGCCAAACTATTTTTTTGTAAATAAAGTTGGGCTATGGTTTGTAAATTTATTAATTTTTTTTGGTTAACTGCTAGGGAGGGAGCCCCAGCCCAGTTATGGCTTCGAGTTTTTACTTCTATAAACACAATTTCATCAGCAGTTCTATCTAGGGCGATAACATCTAATTCAAGATGTTTGTATCTATAATTAGTTTCTAAGATTTGATAATTGAGTTTTTTTAAAAAAGAAACAGCTTTTTTTTCACCAAGAACGCCCAGATTATTTGGTTGTTTTTTCGTTGGTGGCTGATTCATAGGTTAATTTTTCTTTAACTCTGGAAGCAGCTTTACCCTGTTTATCTCTCAAGTAATACAGTTTACTACGTTTAATTTGACCTCTGCGTTTTACCTCAATTTTTTTAATGGAAGGCAAAAATACTGGGAAGATTTTTTCAACTCCAACATTATTGGCTCCAATTTTACGAACTGTAAAAGTTTTATTTCTGCCTCTATTTTTAATCGCAATTAAAATCCCTTCAAAAACTTGGGTTCTTTTAGAATCACCTTCTAAAATTTCTTGGTGTACGCGAATAGTGTCGCCAATATTAGAGATAGTGTCTAGATGTTTAAATTTTAATGACATATTTTTCTCAAGTGTTCTAAATTATAACAGATTGATATTCTAATCAGAATTGCAGATTATTGCAAGAGAGGAAGGCAGTTTCCTAGTACGATCAACTCATTTACTAGTATTTTGGTGATATTTGCCTGCTGCCCTTAAGTACTCAATAAAGATAGGATGTGGATATAAAGGTCTAGACTTATATTCTGGATGTGCTTGAGTAGCAATAAAAAATGGATGTAAGTCTTGAGATAACTCAATCATCTCAACAAAAAAATTGTCTGGACTAGTACCAGAAATAACAAATCCTTTTTCCTCTAGCTGAGATCGATACTCATTATTAAACTCAAAACGATGCCGATGTCGCTCATCAATTAAATTTTTCTTTTTATCTTTAAAGGCATTATGCTTCTTATAGATAGAATAAGCTAAAGTATTAGGTTTGAGTACACACTCATATCCTCCCAATCTCATGCTGGCGCCCTCTCCCTTGATTCTTTGATATTTTTCTTCAAAAGGAATTTGATGAATAATGGGATAAGTGGTATTGGGATTAACCTCGACAGAATTAGCATCTGTTAATCCCACCACATTGCGAGCAAATTCTACGCTAGCCAATTGCATACCATAACACAAACCTAGATAAGGCACTTTATTTTCGCGGGCATACTTAATGGCTTTAATTTTACCTTCTACTCCCCTACTTCCCCAACCAATAGGCACAATAATTCCCTGGGCGTGATGGAGACGATTCAGTGCTGCCTTATTATTTTTTTCTAATTCTTCAGCATTGATAAACTCAAGATTCAGTTTCACTTTGTTATACCAGCCCGCATGCTCCAAAGATTCAATCAAACTGGTGTAAGAATCTTTTAGTTCATAATCACCAGTGGCAATGTATTTAGCTATTATGGCAATATTAATTTCTTGTTTCTTTTCTGAAAAAATATTCTCCACCATATTTTTCCAATCTTTAAGCTCGGTTTTCTTATGGGGTAAATTTAGTTTTTCTAAAACTTTTTGATCAAAATCTTGATCATGAAAAACTAGTGGAATTTGATAAATGCTCTTCATGTCAGGATTAGAAATGACATCTTCTTGACGGATATTGCAATAATAAGCTACTTTTTCTTTACGTTTATCGTCAATGGTTTCTGTGGCTCTGCCCACAATAAAATCAGGTTGAATGCCCATGGCATTGAGTCGGCTAACTGATAACTGGGTGGGTTTTGACTTCAGTTCTTTAAGATGAGGCGGAGTGGGAAAATAGGTAACGTGGATATGAACCACATCTTTAGGAGTTTCCAACTTCATAATACGATTAGTTTCGTAGTAAATTACATTTTGATATTCGCCAGCAGTGCCTCCAAGTTCGATTAAAATGATGTCATAGCCTTCAGCTGCCTTTTTAATGCGACTAGCAACCTCAATCGGGACATAGGGAATCGTGTCAACTGTAGCGCCGTTAAACTCCAGATTTTTAGTTTTTTCAATCACTGTAGAGTAGATTTGGCCCATGGTAGTGAAGTTGCGATAGCCAACTTCTTGATTCAAAAATCTTTCATAAGAGCCTAAATCTAAATCAGCTTCTAGTCCGTCTTCACACAAAAAAACATCGCCGTGTTCAATGGGGTTAATGTTGCCAGAATCGATATTGAGATAATTTTCGCATTTAATGTTGGTTACAGAATAGCCTTGCTCTTTGAGTAAGACTCCTAAAGAAGCAGCGGTAATACCCTTGCCTAAACCAGAAACGACTCCACCGGAGACGAAAATATACTTAGTATGAGCCTTGGAATTTTTTTTGGATCCGTGTATTATCACGGGTTCTTATTTTAATACTAATCGGGTCTATTGTGGAAGTAGCAAAACCACAATGGGTTGTAGCTGTTAGTAATGCTTGCTACAATTATTTTTATAATGAATATTTCTACTAAAACTGGCGATCAGGGTGACTCAAGCTTAGCCAATGGCGAGCGTTTGGAAAAATCTGCTCCTTATTTTGAAGCTATCGGCAATATTGATGAGTTAAATTCTTGGCTAGGAGTAGTTGCTGCTCATTTGGAGCCACAGTTTTCAGCACAGAGAGAGTCTATTTTAGTAATTCAAAAAAAATTATTTACGCTGAGCGCTGAGCTTGCGCTTGCTAAAAATATTCAGCTTGATGATGAACTACTGAGCTTATTAGAAAAAGAATCTTTAAACTTGCAAAAGCAAATGAGCGGCAATTGGCAAAATCAGTTTTTATTGCCCGGTGGTATGCCCAGTGCTGCTTGGCTTGACGTAGCGCGCACAGTCTGCCGTAGGGCTGAGAGAAGTGTGGTCAGACTAGCCAAACAAACTAAAATCCGGCCAATCATATTACAAACACTTAACAGATTATCTGATTATTTATATGTTGCAAGGTGTTGGGTGAACTTCACTCTCAACTATACAGAGAAAATTTCAAAAAAATAATAAGCTTAATCTGTCTTTAATACCTAAACTTTCTAATGAGTCCCACCACCTTTCCTTGTATCTGTACATTGGTAGCATAAATTGGACTCATGCTAGAGTTAGCTGGTTCTAATCTGATTCTGGTCATTTCTTTGTAATATTTTTTCAAAGTGGCTAAACCATTATCGAGCAATGCTACCACAATTTCGCCATTGTTAACCTCTTGTGTTTCTTCAATCACTACGTAATCGCCATCTTGGATATGATCTTCAATCATTGATTGACCTTTCACTTCTAAAACATAAGCTCTGCGTTTGCCAGTAATAAGCTCAGGTGATACCTTAAAAGTCGCGCCTTCATCTGAATAAGGTTCAATTGGCGAGCCAGCAGCGATAAAGCCCATTAAGGGTAAATCAACGCTGTCTGAGTTGCTAAGAAAGGTCTTGTCAACTAACTCTAAACCTCTGACTTTGCCATCATGTTTTTTAATGACCTTTTTACGACTCAATGCCTCTAAATGCTCATGAACAGTAGCTAAAGAAGAAACATTGATGGCATCAGCAATTTCTCGTAAAGTGGGCGCATAGCCATTTTTTTGAATTGATTGAGCTATAAAATCTAAGATCTGTCTTTGTCTTTTATAAAGGGTTACTGCCATATGATGACTCCTGATAATTAATGAAGGTAAATAAATAACTAATTTTTCGGGTTTAAGTGAACAAAATTATTGAAAAACCCGAACTAAATTAAGAATAACCGAAAGGATAACGAATAAGCAAGTAGGTATTAATATAAATTAATATATCAAAATAATGCAATAAGCAAAAAATGTTTACTAAAAAGGAAATGTATGCTAATTAAATACCTCGTAGTCTTGCTGAGCTGGGCAAAATTTTCTCGGAGTGAAATTTTCTAGAAATGAGCACAGCGAGTTTATTGAGTTTTTTCTAGTTCTTCGTGAATAGCAATGAGGCGATTATATTTAGCAATTCTTTCTCCGCGGTTAGGTGGTCCCAATTTAGCATAGTCTGCTCCAATACCAACAGCTAGATCAGCAATCAAACTATCATTAGTTTCTCCAGAATGATCAGCAACCACAGTTGTCCAGCTGACTTCTTTGGCGACTTTCACTGCTTTAAGAGTTTCGCTGATGGTGCCAAAATCCAGTAGTTTAACACTTAATGAATTACAGGTTTTTTGTTTAATGGCTTTAGCTAATTTTTCCTTATCGCCCCGAATGTATTCATCACCAACTATTTTAGTGGTACTGCCAAGCTGCTCAGTAATATTTTGCCATGACTTTTCATCTTGACTATAAAATGGGTCTTCTAAGTAGATGGTTTTATATTTATCTCTAAGGTCTGAATAAAATTTGATTAAGTCGCTAGCGTTATAACGATCAGCTTTATCGCGCAAACGATAATGATCCTCGCTAATTAAATCATCAGCAGCAGCATCTAATCCAAAAAATACGTCTTGAGCAAAAGTGTAGCGAGTGAGTTTAATCGCTTCTAGCAAAAGCTCAAAAACTTCAGCATTACTATTCATTCTAGGCAAATAACCTCCCAATGGACCAGTGCAGACAGAGCCACCTTTGGTTTCGATAACCTCTTTAATCTTTTCCTTGATAGAAGAAGCCATAGTAATTGATTGTTGAAAAGTGACATGACTAGCTGGAATTAACTCAAATTCTTGAAAATCTAGATTATTATTCCCAAAATCTCCTCCATTAATAACCGGATAAATGCAACTGGGGATACTGAGAAAATCTGTGAGCTGATATTTTTGCTGAATGTAACTATAGAGAGGTAAATTAGAGGCTAATGCTCCAGCTTTAAGATTAGCCATTGAGATGCCCAACAAGACATTGGCACCGAGTTTAGATTTGTTAGCAGTGCCATCCATCATTAGTAAAGATTTATCAATCTCTCCTTGTTGTAAACACGATTGACCGATTAAATTAGGCGCAATAGTTTGGTTGATATTGGTAACAGCAGCTTTAACTCCTTTGCCATTAAACTCTTGTTCATCATTATCTTTGTTCACCACGGCTTTGGGATTATCATAATTCCACTCATTGGGCACTGTCACTACCACTGATCGACCATCCTCAATCCATAAAAAAATTTCTAGGGTTGGTAAACCTTGACCATCAAGAATTTCTCTAGCCTTAATCGCTCTAATGTTTGACATGTTTTAAAGATGAATCACTGCTACTTTCTAAATCCATAATACATTGCTTAGTTTGCTGGGCCAGTTTTGGCGACACCACTATGCCATTAATTTGTAAATCAACTGCTAACTCTAATAATTCTGTAGAAAAATCAGACAAAATAAAATTAATTTTAATAGCTGAGTTATGTTCTGTCACGATACTAACTAGCTGTTTTAGGGCAGGAATTAATAGCTGATAATTTAATGTATATTGATTGTAAACATCTTCGAAGCCAGGATCAACTCCATGTAATAGAGCGTGAATGGTCTTAATATTAATGCTTATACCGGTTAAAGGAATGGTCAAATAATCTTTAATATTAAATAAATTTTCTGGAGTAGTAACCTGTAGCCACAGAGGCGGTTGTTGGATAGGTGTGTTCACCTCTGCTTCAATGAGTAAATAAAGTTGCTGTAACTCAAAACTGTTGCGCACAAAAGGCAAGATCAAATTCACCGGCTGATCAAGTTTTTTATTGATTTTAGCAATTAACTGCAGTTCATATTTAAACCAATCTGATTGATTTAAGTAACGCAGCCCACCGCGAAAACCTAAAAATGGATTTTTTTCTTGAGATTCATAAATATCTCCGCCGTCCAGTTTGGCTAACTGATTGGTGTCTAGGTTATTACAGCGATAAATGATGACAGGTTCTTGCTGTTTTAAATTAATAAAGCGATGAAAAAAATTAACTGTATTTTGTACCACCTGCTCCTGGAATTCTTTAGCTTGAGTATTTAAGATAGTTTTTGGATGTAAGCCAGTTTTTATGAAGAGATGCTCGCTGCGTAGTAAACCGATACCATTACTCAGCAGAGTTAATTTTTCTGTTACCTCATCAAAATTATTAACAGCGAGCAAAACTTGAGTTTTAGTTGATTTATTCAGTTCTTGATTTAGAGTATGAGCTGATTTTACTTGATATATTCTGCCAGCTGAGGCATCCAAGGTGATTAATTGATTGGGCTTAAGTCTTTTTAGAGCGCCTTTAACATTGACTATGGTGGGTAAATTATAGTGACGAATTTGATTCAACAGTTCGTTATTATTGATTCTAGTTTCGCAGATGATTGCCTGACACACTTGTATTAAAGCCCGATAATCTTTAGTGAGTTCAGGCACCACCGCAATCATGCCTGGTTTAATGGTAGCCAACTCTTTTTTATTTGTCACAATCTGACAACGACCATTAATAAAACCACTAGTGATACCATCACCGATTAAAATGGTTTGATATTTATCTTTATCAATTAAATTTTCATAACTATGGTAATAGGGTTTAATTTTGGTGATTAAAAGTTGACCGTTAACCAGTTCCCAATGTAGTTTAATTTGATCAGTACGTTGTAGTTTAATTTTTTTAACTAACCGAGCTAGTTTAACTGCTTGACTTGGAGATAAACTGAGTTGATTAAAAATTGCAGGCTCTTTTTTAACTATTAAAGTATCTGGTTGTCTGATTAATAAAGTTTTTTGATTAGATTTCAGTTGAGTAGCTATTTGCCAGTTGCGTTGATCTACGATAAAAATATCACGCTCTGCTTCTGATTGTGGAGTGTGATAAACTCCAAAAACTGAGAAGATTGAGATTTTAGATTTATCACCGTTATCAACATTTAAACTGTAAGCCAAGCCGGAACTATAAGGCTGGGTTTGCGCTTGAATCACAATTGCCACAGGAAAAAGATTATTGTCGCTAATATCAGTAGGATCGATATTACGCGACCATAAGGTCAAGATTGAATCCATCATGTTAGCTTCACCACGAATATTATCTTCACGTTTAAAGTCTATTTTTTTGCCATCAACTGGACTAGCAGTGAGACGAATAAAATCTTTATCGAGTTTGTCATAGTAAAGTTGTAATAACTTGCTCGAAACTTGTTTGGGATAAGCTTGCTGCTTAATCAGTTTTTGGAGTTTGATTACAGCTTGATTTAACTCCTCTTGTGAAGCTGCTTTTAAGTTAGTTCTAATTTTGGCAAATTTAGCTTCCAACTGATTATGCTCAGCAATAGCATGGAGAGCATCAATCGGTACACAAAAAGTGAGTGGTAAGGGAATATCATTGTCTGCTAGATTAGCGAGATCGAGCGCATAAGAGCCTACTTGCGAGCGAGGATAATTTAAAAACTGATGAGCAGGATTAACTATGGGCATAGATATGAATAAGAACTATTTCTATCATAGCAAAAAAAAGCAGAGGATGAAAATAAATTTGCTTTTGCTCAATTATAAGCAGCTTCGCTTTCAGGGATTTTAGTCCTAATCTTTTGAGCAGAGTGAGCAAAGCCAGTTAGGGATTAAATTAGAATCAGCTGTTTAATCAAAACAGTTTTTAGCCTTTGAGCTGTTCTTTAAACCAATCCACCATGGGAATCTCGCTAGGATTGATATTATTGAGAATTGCAAGATAAAAATTAGTGTAAGCCATCAGGGTGATGAGCTCAAAAATTTGCGCCAATTCAGATTCTGCTTCAAGATTGATTGCTACTGTTTCAATCTCTTGTTTAGCCACAGCTTGTTGGGTTAACTCGATGCGTGTCTGATTTTTTTCTAAATACAGTTCTGAATTAAAAAATAAGAAAATATTGTCTAGATGATTGCTGGTGGGTAGTTTTAACCCTTCAAGTAGATGATGATTAATTTCTGGCACTTGATAAAAGTCAGCAAAAGTTTTGGCATTTTCATTAAATTGATTAGCAGCCACATGTACAGCACCGGTTAGAAATTCTGCAGCTACAAGATTAGGCCGACGATCAACTAGGGCAAAACAAAGCGCTTTAGCAGGATTATCATCAGCTTTTTTCTCAACTTGACACTTATTCATAGTGATGAGGATGATTTCGACAATTTTTTCAATTTCAGCAGGGCTAACTTGAATCAGACCTGCCTTGCTCAGGATGCCCATCAAGCCAATAATGGCATAACCAACCGCCATGCGTGGTTGGTTAGAAGGATTGTAATCACTAGGAATCTGATAATGAAGATAACTATTTTTTTGGGCCCAAGTAGCTAACTCGCCACATTGAGTGATGACTATAATCTGAGCTTGTTTGGTTTGAGCCTGTTGGGCGCAGCTTAAAATTTCTTCTGTTCCACCTGAGTAACTAGATAAAATTACTAAAGAGTTTGCATTAACATAATGAGGTAAATTATAGTCATTAACAATCTCAAATGGGACTGATAGTTCGGCTTTAAAAGCATGTTTAATCACCACTGCACCAAGAGCGGAACCACCCATACCTGCCACCACGATGTTGCTTGGTTTAGAAATAGTGCTTAAATCAAGTTCTTGAGTAGTTTTCCAAGCTTGTCTCACTTGATCAGCCAAGGCTTCAATAGAACCCAGCACATTGCCTTGATCAATGGAGGCAATTTTGGTTTTGGAATCTATGCTAGCAGGTACAATGGATGAGGTTTGAGTTGTCATAGCTTAAATTTAATTGAGTTTAATAATTATTTATTTTTTTGTTGAGTTTTAAATTTTTCAATTACCATCCTAACAGAATCAAAGCCAATGTTTTCTGGAATTTCATCTAAACTCACCCAATGTAAACTGGCCACATCATCAGCCGGTTTCATAGTTCCCGATACAATTTGAGCATGAACTCCAATGGTAAGAGTTGGTTTTTGTTCATAATCGATTGGTGCTGAGGTAATATAACCAATAATTTTTACAGTTAAGCCTGTTTCTTCTTTTACCTCTCTGATGACTGATTCTTCCAGAGATTCGTCTGGCTCGACAAAACCACCGGGGGTATCCCAAGTACCTTTTTGAGGATCATTTTTACGTATCGCTAATAAAATTTTGCCATTCTGTTCAATAATCACTGCACTGGTTGGAGCTGGATTAGCATAAACTTCAAAGCCACAGTTGTGACATTGTAGCGGAGTTTTTTTGGCTAAAAATTTGGCTCCACAGCGTGGACAAAAATTATAATTAGCTTGATAGTAAGGATGAATAAGACTCATAGCTATAAGAATAAATAAGTAATAATTGTGTAATCTTTATTTTCTGATCACTGCCAATACCTCGTCTCTTTTTTGTGCCATTAACTCTGGATTCACAGCTTCAAGATTTAGTCTTAATTTTGGCTCGGTGTTAGAGGGTCTGACATTGAACCAAAAATTATCATAAGTTACAGTCACTCCATCTAAAAAAGAAATCTCAGCATCGTTGTATTTTTCAGCAATTTCCTTCATGATTCCCTCTTTATCTTCAACATCAGAATTAATTTCACCAGAGTGATAATAACGCTCATAGGGTTTGACGATCTCTGAGAGCGGTTTATTTTGTTCACTAATATATTGTAAAAATTTAAGTAGCAATACCACTGGCATATCAAAAGTGCCGTACTCACTTTTATAAAAATAATGTCCTGAAGATTCTCCGCCAAAGACAGCATTAACCTCTTCCATTTTAGCTTTGATTAGGGAGTGTCCCACTCTAGTCACCACAGATTTACCGCCGACTTCATCAATCATATCTTTAGTGATTTTTCCTGGACGAATATCATAACAAACAGTTGCCCCAGGATTTTCTTTTAAAGCAATCTGAGCCATCAGTCCTCGAATAATAGCTTGAGAAACTTCATGTCCAGTTTCATCATAAAAAAACATTCGGTCGGCATCGCCATCAAGAGCAATACCCATGTCTGCTTTGAGAGTTTTGATCTGTTTTTTTAATTCCAGACTATTTTCTGGTACTAATGGATCAGCACTGTGGTTAGGAAAAGTACCATCTAGCTCAAAATATAGAGGCACTAATTCGCAAGGCAACTGGTCAAAAATGGCTTGCATATCCAGTGCTCCCACTGAGTTAGCAGCATCAGCCACAATTTTAAAGGGCTTAATTTTTTTAACATCTGCTTGTTTAAGAGCTTCTCTTATTTGATCTGTCAAAGTTTGTTCAAAAGTTTCAACGCTACCTCTTTCATCAGTTTCAAAAAAATTTCCAGTTTCAGCCAATTCTCGTAACTCTTCCATGCCCGCGCCTTCGCCCACTGGTCTAGCCTTAGCTCTGACTAGTTTAAAACCATTGTATTGGCTGGGATTATGAGAAGCAGTAATTTGAATACCGCCATCGTGACCATAATAGCCAACTGCAAAATATAAGGTTGGAGTAGAATTAAGACCAATATTCACCACATCAACGCCACTATCAGTAAAACCTTTTATCACCTGTGCTTGTAACTCCTCTGAGGAAGGTCTGACATCTCTTGATACCACCACCTTTAATTTTTTACCTGGATTTTCCTGATGCAAAAGAGTAGCAAAGCTTCTACCAACTTTATAAGCGACTTCTTCATTTATTTCTTCAGGATAAATGCCTCTAATATCATAGGCTCTGAAAAAGTCATAATTAGGTTTGGTCATATTTCTCCTTCTTAATAAATAATTATTAGTGTGATTAAGGACGTTAATATTTCATTGATTACTATTGATATCATTATAACTATAAATTAAGAATTATTAATTCGATACTTTGAGTAAGACTGATATTGTTAGTTGAAGTTTTTATTTTTGCATCTAAGTTATACAACTGTTGGTGTAAAGATAACAGTTGCGCTAACGAAAATAGTTGAGCTTGTTGGGTAATTTTATTCACCACAAAGTAAGGTCCTTTAATTTTGCCCCCACTGCGAGCCTGAATTAACAACCGTAGTTGGCGTGCTAACATAATAAAACACATGTACTCGGCATTTTCTCTGACAGCCTGCTGGAACAGCTGCAGTTGTTTAGTTTTAGTGGCTGGGTGTGGAGAAAGCGAGTCTAGCCAATTGAATAAGGAGTTAGCTAGTTTAAACTCGTAAACTTTATCTGCTTTGAGTTTGTTCAACATGGTTGGAGTGAGTTGACGTTTTTCCCACAAGCAGACTTCAGCATCAGTCTGGGCTAACAGTTCAATTAAATCGGTTAATTTTTTTGATCTGGGAAGGCTGTGTAACTCCTCAATGACCAGCATTCGACTGTAGCCAAATAAGTCTGTTCTTTGTAGTTTGCTTTCAAGTAAGGGAACATCTAACTGCGAAGCAGAAATCCGCTCGACTAAAGTATTTTTCTCTTTGGCTTGCTCAAGAATGGTAACTAATTTATTTCTAGATTGAATAGTGTTTTCACCATGAATAACGATCATTGATTCTGATTATATACTCAGCTAGCTAGTCTAGCTAAGC
>CAZTBN010000023.1:0-9502 GCA_964611955.1 uncultured Pseudomonadales bacterium
TCAACTTTTTCATTTACATAGCCAAATGGAGCTTGTCTTACTCGATAGCCCATACGAACATAGCGTATTTCAGCTCCGATCATGCGGGTCATAATATCTCGCATTTCATCTTTGGCACGTTCTGCCTCAAGAATTTCAGATTTCTTGGTTGGACTATATACACTCCAGTTATATGAGATTCCAAGATGCTCAAGGGTGTTTACGTCTTGGTTCCCAATAATGCCATAAATATCGATTAGTCGAACATCATGCTTTTCCAACTGCATTTTGAGATGATCATAGAGATATGAGCCACCTCTCGTGAAACGATCAATTGATTTAATTATGAATAATTGAATGCCGTTTTTGGGATTTTTACAGTAATCAATCGCTTCCTGTACTGGTTGCTCTTCTTTGGATGCTGATTCCATGAAGATAAAAAACTTTTTTACCTTTATGCCTCGATTAAGTGCAAATCGCTCAATTTGCTCTTTTTGCGCTTCCGGAGAGTCACCTTGCAATCCCTGTTTTAGCGAAGAAATTCGGATTGCGGCGACGGCTTGTTGTGGCACAGGCTCTGTATTCATGGCTCTTTGACTTGTTTAACTAATTGCTGTTCCAAAATGCGATCAACTATTAGATTGGCAATGATTTTTAGACGTTCTTCAACCGATAACTGAGAGCCTATTTGGGGGATATTTTTACTTTCTTGTGGTGTTACTCTTATTCGTTTCATATCAGGTATATATTACAGACTATCACTATAGTGATAGTATAGCAAGTACACGCACAGTGTCAAGTCATTTTACTCAAGTGCCTTTGCGAAAAACCCAGGTCAGGAGTATCATTCAGACATCATCGAAAACAGTTAGTATTTGATGGTAAAAACTGCCCACTTATGGGTAGTTATGTTGGAAAATAATCTAATCTTTCAAGTTTTACGAAAAGAGTTTTCTTCATTGCTCAATTTTTTGTCTTCATATCTTGACCTGTTAAGTCTCAAATTTGAATTTGCCAAGCCCTGGCTCTTCCTAGTGCTTATAATTTCCGCTCTATTGTGGTTGGTCTACTGGGCGGCTAAACTTTATTCCACTTGGTTAGAATCAAATAGGTCAGCCACAATATTTGAAGTATTACCTCCTACCTCTACCGAACAAAGCTCATATACAACAACCCAATTATTTAGCTCAGTCTACGGTATACTTCGCCAGCGAAACTGGATACATCGATTACTTGATGTCTCAAAATCCTATTCGTTTGAAATTGTTTCCTCAAAAGATCAAGGTATTCGCTACATTTTGCGCGTTCCCGAGGAGGATGCTTCAATAGTTAAGAAAAGCTTGATTTCGTATTTGTCAGGTATTCAAGTCAAAGAGTCAGGAGATTACATCAATTCAAATTTTAGAAACGGCCACGTTATTGAAATCAAATCTACTAATAACTTCGCGTTTCCACTTAAAAAACAAGACAATCTCAAAGAATACGACCCCATCGCCTATTTGACTGGTACCATGACAAAGTTAACTGAAAATGAACAGGTTGCAGCACAAATTGTAATCTCCCCAATAAACCATAGTACTCATCAGGTTATAGCTAGATTGCGCTCGATATTCTTAAACAACAAAGATGCATTATCAGATCTTAAGTCCTCAAGTCCGGTCAGCTTTATATTTGTCTCAATTATTTATCTGGTTTTACAAATTTTGCTATTTCCTGTTGGTTTAGTGATCTGGGTTTTTACCGGAGGACGAGAAGGGCCGGTATTACCAATTATTAGGTTCAACTCAAAAATGCCAGATAGTACCTATCGAGATATCATCGAAACCCAAATAAAACAAAAAATCGATCAGCCGCTTTTTATATCTTCAATAAGGTTTCTGACTATTGCCAGTTCATATTCAAGCCAGCATAAGATTGAAAAAGGATTTATTGCTGCCTTATCTCCCTTTACGAATGGTGGCTATCAATCGCTTAAACCAAAACGGTATTTAAAGATAAATTTCATAAATAATCTGCTCCTTTGGTTATATTCTCATAGATTAATCAACGCATTATCCAATCTCATTCTTTCTGCTACTGAGGTATCTGATCTTTATCATTTTCCGTTTACCAGCACCACAAAAACGGAGAATCTTACCAAGCTCCACAGTAAAGAACTTCCTGCACCACTGTCTCTCAAAAAGAATACAAATCTCGATATTTATTTCGCCAAAAACACTTATGGTGGCGCTGATACGCCAATTGGATTAACTGAAGATGAACGCCGACGTCATGTCTATATTATTGGTGCAACTGGAACTGGCAAATCGACAATGCTTTTATCGATGATTAAACAAGATATCGATAACAACAAGGGTTTGGCAGTCATTGATCCTCATGGTGACCTGACCGATCAAATCATCTCGGTTATCCCTAGAGAGCGAATACAAGATGTTGTCTACTTTAATCCAGACGATATCAGCTATCCGATGGGTATTAACTTGCTTGAATTAACTCCAGGACTTCCAGAAGAGCAAGCCATCAGAGAAAAAGAATTTATTGCCGAAAGCATAATTTCAGTTTTTCAAAAGATCTACACTGATAAATACTCTGGCCCAAGGATGGAGTATATTTTGCGTAACACTATTCATACCGCCTTTACGGTGCCAGATGCCACGCTGTTTACGATCTATAAACTCCTTATTAATACGAGTTATCGAAAATCAGTCACTAAAAACCTGACTGACGAAAATCTTAAAGACTTCTGGAAGTATGAGTTCGCCAAAGCTGGAGACTATCAAAAAGTAAAAATGATTTCACCGATCACTAATAAGATAGGTCGTTTCTTATTTTCTCCCACAGCCAAGAGGATACTCGAGCAAGGCAAGTCCACAATAAATTTTGACACAATAATGAATGAGGGAAAAATTCTGCTGTGCAATCTCTCTAAAGGAAAAGTCGGTGAAGATAACTCAAGCGTCTTTGGCGTGCTCATCATGGCTAAGATACAACTGGCTGCCCTAAAACGTGCCAGAATGAAGCCCGAGGCAAGAAAAGACTTCTATTTATATGTAGATGAGTTTCAAAATTTTGCCACTCCTGCTTTCGCTCAAATTCTCTCAGAAGCTAGAAAATACAGGCTAAATGCAATCTTGGCTCACCAGACCACATCACAACTAGAAGAATCGTCACTAGTAAATGTCACTTTGGCGAATACTGGTACAGTGATTTGTTTTAGGACGGCTAATCCAGAAGATGAGCGAATGATCTTGCCACAGTTTAGACCATATATAGAACAAGGGGAAATTGCCAGTCTACCCTCATATCACTTTTACATGAGACTCGGAGCACTTAACCCCGAAGAACCATTCTCGGGAGTAACTATTCCAGTGAAGATTGAATACAGTCAAAACAGAGTTGATGAGGTGATCGAGTCCTCAAGGAATTTGTACGCAAAAAAGTATACTGTAACTTCCGAAACGACCACTAAACCTAAAGAAAAACAGGCCACTAAGAAGGTATATTCAGCACTTCCTTGATTTCCTACCGGTAGGTAATGGATATATTTGATTTAGGTTGATAGTACGGTATTTTATATTTTCTTTTTACCCTCTTATTCCTTATATATAAGGGAGAGGAATGATACAATCATTCCAAACTGCCTCAACTTAACTACTATGGACAGCCAACTACTACCAACAGCACAAATCGACATTCTCCAATATCTCTATAGATTCCGTTTCTTAAATAGCTCACAACTTCAACGACTACTCAATCACAACAATATCCGTCTAACAAATTACCATCTCAAAAATCTCATCACTCACAATTACATCGGTAAACACTACTCACGATCATTAGGACTAGCAAATATCCCAGCCGTTTATTATCTATCTTCTGGTAGTATCAAAGTTTTATCAGATACCAAAGACTTTGATAAACGTGCACTCAAGCGTGTTTATCGCGAAAAGATTAGATCACAGCAGTTTATAACTCACTCTTCATTTGTTGCTGAATACTTCCTCTATTTACGAGGTGAATCAGATAAATCAAAACACACACTCCATTTTTTCACTAAAACCGATCTACTTGCTCACCCATACCTTATTCATCCCTTGCCTGATGCTTACTTTGCCAGGGTAGATAATAAAAGGGAAACCAAACGATACTTTGTGGAAGTGGTCGAGGACAGTTCTCCGCGTTTTGCTCTACGCAAACGAATCGAACAATATTGTGACTATATCGATGATGGCAAATTCACAGAAGCCACTGGCCATGATTTTCCAACCCTTCTATTTATCTGCCCAGGTTACGCCAGTCTGATTTATCTCAAAAAACATATTGCCCGCATATACGAAGAAACTTCACTAGATCAAATAGATATTTATATCGCCACAAAAGAACAAGCTTTTGCTGGTAGTTGGGAAAAGATAGAGGCGGAAGAAGACTAGCTACGGCATGAAGAAATAGTTATATTCATCAAATGGAAAGTGTCCTGCGGGTTTGTTCAAGAGTAGATCAGCCATTTCCCAAGCTGTCATATTTTCCGATATTCTATATTCTGCATTCGTGTCGATTGTCCCATCTTTGCCGACTTTGATAGCCTTATCGCTTGGCGTAGTGTCTTTGGTGTGTTCTAGAGCATAACGAAAAGCTTTTTCATCTCTTACAAATCCATAATAGAAAAGATTGCCTATAAGGGCATCAAGCGTAACGTCTGTACTAATGCGTAAATCTACGGTTCCGTCCACTCCTGGTTTTGATCTAATTTGTTCTGCCTCGGCTACGGGCATATGGAGGCGTTCAATAAAATAGTCTTCTACCTTTTTGGCTGATCCCCAATCTTTTCCTGGAGCCTTAAAATTTTCTTCATTGGGCTTAGTAAAGAAATAATACCCACCAAATACCAACAATAAAAGCACGATCAATACACTTATTTTCTTGATCATGCCTTTATTATAACCCTTCTAAGCTAGTAGTCGCCTAAACGCCTACCTAAAACATAAGCAATTTCTTTTCGCCCTTCCTCAGTTTGTCTAAACTCATTAAATAGTCGCGCACCCTTATCGCTTAAGAGTGGGACAAACTCTGGTAAATCATTAAGCGGAACTTTGCGAAATTCCTGCAAT
Organism: uncultured Pseudomonadales bacterium; assembly: GCA_964611955.1. GTDB lineage: Bacteria > Patescibacteriota > Microgenomatia > UBA1400 > PJMF01 > CAYVBW01. The sequence goes on from CAZTBN010000023.1 coordinate 5,088, forward strand.
CGTAAATCTACTGTGTAGCCTTTAAAAACTGGTAATCTTCTGATCATATATTTTCCTTTCTTGGATACCCATCCGCGGGGTTGGGGCCCCGCTGTGGATAGAATATTTATAATTTTGCACTTGGGACAACCTCACTGATTCTCTGCTCCCCAAAGTAGAGATCACGCTCAATACCTAACCCAAATTTGCCGCGATAACTCTCAAGCTCGGTTAGGGAAAAAGAACCCCATTCATCATTCCAATCACCAAAGATAGAAACGAAGCCGAAAAACTCTCTTGATTCTGGGTCGTACTCGGTAGCGTACCAAGTACCCGCACCACAGGGATTGAAAAACTTTGCAATAACGAGAGGATCGCTAGAGTCTTCCTGTCTGCCGACTTGCTCAAATCTTCTGAGAAGCTCTTTTGTTAATAGTTTCATAGGTTTTCACCTCCTTCTTGGCTTCTTCCCTAAAATTAATGGTTGGGAAGTATGGCCATACTTCCCATACCTGGGAATTTTTTAAGCGGGGTGAATTTTGCAAGGGCAAGCGAAGCGCAGTTTATTGGAGGCGTAGCCGGAAACCCTTGCGAAATGAGGGGCAAGACCCCTAAATATCCTTAAAGTGATACCAACACCGAGGAAAAAGTTCTATAATTACGAGAGTTGGAGGAAATTATGAAAAACGCAATAATTCTACATGGAACTGGTTGTAATCCAGATTCTTTTTGGCAACCTAGTATTAAAAAGTTTTTAGAGAAACTTGGATATGATGTTTGGGTGCCAGCACTTCCAGATTCTGATACGCCGGACTTGAAGAAATGGCTGCCAGTGGTTATGAAAGACGGAAAATTTACTGAGGAAACTGTATTAATTGGACATTCCGCAGGAACCCCTTTTATTTTGTCCATACTTGAAAATATTGATGTAACTATTCATAAAGCAATATTAGTGGCAAGTTATTCGAGAATGAAAGGCGATGATGATAACCCCCTCATTCTTCAAGATTCATACAATTGGGAAAAAATAAAGAAAAATGTCAAAGATATTATTTTCATAAATTCTAGTGATGATCCTTGGGGTTGCAATGATAAAGAAGGATTAAACCTCTTCCAACATCTAGGAGGCACTCTAATCATAAGAGAAGGAGAAGGGCATATGGGGTCAGATAGTTTTAATCAACCCTACACCTCCTTTCCGCTTTTAGAAAAGCTACTGGAGTTAAAGTATTCGAGATCTTCTATCGATGGATCGGACAAGAAATGACTATGAAAATTTGTTTTATAACCTCAAATCCACAAATTGAATACGTCAAATCTGACCTTGAAAAACTTGGTGAGCTTTCAGTACATAACAAACAAAAACTATCAGTTGATGAAGTAGTTGCTCTCGCTGGTGATTCAGAAGTATTAGTCGCTGGCTCATCTGGTGTTGAGAAAATTGATAAGACACTTATTGATAAACTTCCAAAGTTAAAGCTTATTGCATTATTAACTGTTGGTATTGATTGGGTTGACGTAGCGTATGCCAGAGAAAAAGGGATTGTTGTTTCAAATATTAAAGGTGCAAATTCAGAATCTGTAGCAGAACAAACATGGGGCATGATTCTTGACTTAGCCAAACGAATAACCGAATTTGATCGTGACGCTAGACTTAAGGGAGCCTTTCGTTTTAATGACTATAAGGGCAAGGAAATATTTGGTAAGACCTTAGGAATAATTGGTTTGGGCGATATTGGCAAAAAAGTTGCTCGTGGGGCTAAAGGCTTTGAGATGAGAGTTGTTGGACTCAATAAATCTAAACAGCCTGTTGAGGGTGTTGAGTTAGTTGAACTTCCACAATTACTAAAAGAATCGGACGTGATTACAGTATGTGCCCCACTAACTCCTGAGACAAATAACATTATCTCCGAAAAGGAAATTGCCCAAATGAAAGATGGGGTAATTTTAGTAAATACTTCTCGTGAAGAGTTGGTTGATAAAGTTGCGGTAGTAGAAGGCTTAAAGTCTGGAAAGCTCTTTGGGTACGGAATTGAGACAGCCATTATGACTTCTATCTCAAATAACGATCCCTACTTTACGGTTTCATCCAGAGTTATTGCAACACCACATAATGCATTCAATACGGAAGATGCTGATAAAAAATCGTACGAATTAGTTGCTCAAAATATTAGGGCCTGGGTTGAGGGTAAGCCTCAAAACGTTGTTTAAATATGAAAAATGCTGTAGTAGTTGGTGCAACTGGTGGAATCGGTAGTAAATTAGTTTTTGCGCTTAAGCAAAACGCATATAACGTTATTGAAGTTTCAAGAAATTCTAAGATTAAATGTGATCTAACTGACTACGGGGAAATTAGCAAAGCTATCCAAGAAATTAAAAATAGATTTAGTCCTATAAATTTGTTGATTAATGCTGCAGGAATTGGAGTTTATAAAAATATTGTTGATACGACAGATAAAGATATTCAACAAACATTCATGGTGAATACTATAGCGCCCGCCATATTTATTAGAGAGCTCGCACCGCTTATGTCTACCGAAAAATCACTGGTATTATCTTTGGGTAGTGGTGCTGGCGTGATCCCAATGCGAGGTAGAAGTGTCTATTGTTCGTCAAAATATGCCCTACGTGGTTTACACCTAAGCCTAAATGAGGAATACAAAGATAAATCTCCCAATTTTTGCCTCATTACTCTAGGTAGTACGTTAACCAATTTTGGCCCAATGACTGTTGAAGAAAAGCAAAAGGAATTTGAAAAAGGGAGGGCATATTTCCCAGTAGATTTTGTAGTGGAAAAATTGATCAAAATAATTAATGATCCAGATCGGTCAAATGAAATCACTCTCTACCCTGGTGATCACGGGTTTGGACAATGGAAGAAACCATAATCATGAATAAATCTCAAATTAAAGCAATCATACTCGATGTTGATGGTGTTATAGTTGGTGAAAAAATAGGCTACAACTCTCCATATCCTAATAAAAAAGTCACAGAAGCTCTCAAAACAATCCAAAATTCTGGTGTGCCAATATCTCTGTGTACAGCAAAGCCTCATTTCGCGATAGATAAAATCATTATGGACTCTGATTTAAATAATCTTCATATCACTGATGGTGGTGGAGTTATTATTGATCCAATCCAAAAAAATGTTTTTAAAAAACATATTATTCCTTCTGAAACAGTTAAATCAGTTTTGAAGGCTCTTCTCGACGAAGGTGTTTACACTGAATATTACACGGTCGATGACTATGTCATTCAAGCATCACGGGTTGGTGATATAACCACCAAACATACTCACGTCATTCAAAGGCCACCTACACAAGTCGAATCACTAATTGATTCTGCTTCAAAAGCCGATGTGACCAAGATAATGCCTATCGCTGTTGACGAGAACGACAAACCAAGAATTCAGGCAATATTTGAGCCATTTAAAAACGATTTAGTATTAAGTTGGGGTGTGCATCCAGTTATTTTGCCACTACAATTTGGCATAATTACCGCTCCAGGAATATCTAAACAAAAAGGAGTAATTGAAATTGCTAACAACATAGGCGTTTCTCTGAGCTATGTACTTGGAGTTGGTGATAGCGAAAGCGATTGGCAATTTATGGAGAAATGCGGATTTGTATCAGTAATGGGAAATGCAAAAGACACATTCAAAGAACTAGCCACTAAATCTAAAAGAAATAATTGCTTTATTGCCCCAAATGTTGACGAAAATGGAATAATTGATGTTTTTAAGCACTTTGGATTGATTTAAGCGCTATATCTTATTGACTTTCTGCCTGGTTAGGATAATAATTCCCTCAAGTTCAACAGAGCTGCCCCTCCGGATAGGGGCTTTTTTGTAACCAGACCTGCCTAATATTTATAAATTAGTAATTTATATGGAGGTAGGTTATGAATAAAAAGATTATTATCTTCTCATCAGTCGCCATCACGGCACTAATGTTTGCGTCACCAGTCTTTGCCGCTTCGGGAGATGTCACCAAAATCGAAACGTTCATTAAGAGTGTCATCCAAGTACTTGTAACACTTGCCGGACTCATTTCTGCTGGATTCTTTGTCTGGGGTGGTGTTGGCTATATCACCAGTTCCGGCAACCCAGAAACATTAGATCGCTCCAAAAAAACAATTTTGTATTCAGCCATTGGTCTTGCCGTCGTGCTTGGTGCTTTTGTGCTGACAAATATTGTTTCAGATTTAGCAACTGGAGCATTTGGTGCGGCTCAGTAAGTCGGCCAATATTGGAATATGAACAAATATGAAATTATTAGTATTGGTCGTAACCATACTCATAGCACTCTTTTCTCCAACGCTTGCGTATGCTTCAACTAGCGCACCTACGGAGGTGACAGCGTTTACCAATGACGCTCTTTCAATAGTTACGCTTATCTCGGCCGCAGCAGCGGTCTTTTTTTTAATTCGGGGCGGCT
>CAZTBN010000023.1:9512-10059 GCA_964611955.1 uncultured Pseudomonadales bacterium
ATTACCTCCACAGGTAAGCCGGACGCTTTAGAAGAAGCCAAGAAAACTATCAGAAATGCCTTGATAGGTCTGGTGGTTGTTTTTGCCGCCAGTTCAATTGTGTCATTTCTATCTGGAGCTTTAGTTGGTGATGGTTCAACCACTACTGCATCTAATCTACCAATTACCCAAATTGAGAGTGTGGCACCAAGCGATGGTTTAACCCAAGTACTTATTGATGCAGTCAACGGCTTTATCCAAAACATTGTTGAGAGTTCCACCAAGCCAATAGTTGATGGGATTATGACATTTTTATCAACCACTCCATCGCTTCTTGAGAATGCTTCGATTGTTAAATTCTGGCTCATCATGCTAGGGATTACTGATACATTATTTGTGCTGGTTGTGGCACTTCTCGGCCTTCAGTTTATGAGTGCTTCCACCTTTGGGTTTGAAGAGATTGAATTTAAACACCTGCTTCCCCGAATCGGCCTGGCTTTTCTCGGAGCCAACGTTTCGCTATTCCTAGCTGACTACGCAATAAAAGCTAGCAATGCCTTGGTTTCTG
>CAZTBN010000023.1:10069-11007 GCA_964611955.1 uncultured Pseudomonadales bacterium
TTATTATTCTGATTTTCCTACTCATATTTTTGATCGTGGCGATTGTGCTACTTCTTATGTACATAAGTCGCCTGATAGTGATCTCGCTTGGTGCAGTGCTCTCACCGTTTATTTTTTTACTCTCGGCACTTCCCAAAACTGCTGACTTTGCCGAAATGGCAATTAAAGGGTATTTTGTCTCGGTCTTTATGATTTTTGTACATGTAGTCACCATTCAACTGGCTGGTACTTTCTTAACACTTCCAGAGCAAACCAATAATTCACTGATCTCTGTGGCTGTTGCGATTGGGCTACTTTTAACTCTGCTCAAAATCCCTTCATTCATGATGCAACTCATCTTATTCTCCCGTAGTGTTGGAGCAGTTCGCCACGTTGGGAGTCAAATTACCAATGTGCTTAGTACTGACTCAAGCGCCAGGGCTTCATCTAAGGCCGCAAGATCAGTTACAACGCCCAGAAAGACCGTACATCTATGAGAACTACAATTATTCCAGCACAAATAACGACTGTTGAGGACAAGATCGCCGGATCACTTAACATGACTCAAATTTTGATTCTCATGTTTCCAGTTCTTTGGACTGCCCTTATCTACATTTTGTTTGCGCCTGCCATGAAATTTGTACCCTACAAACTTGGACTCATAGGAGTTGTGATCATGGCCTGCTTGATTCTTGTTATTCGGATTAAAGACAAAATAGTAGCAGAGTGGCTTGGAGTGGTACTCAGGTATCAATTCCGCCCTAAGTACTGGCTCTATAACAAAAACGATATTACCAACCGCATTATTGATGTTCCCGATATCCCAGATATTGCTATCTCTAAACGAAAAACAACAAAGAAAGCATCCAGTGATCAAAAGACTGAAATAAATATTTCAGACCTTGTTCGTCTCGAGCAATTAATCGACTCTGGCAAGGTGGCAGTTCGCTATCAAATGA
>CAZTBN010000024.1:0-10236 GCA_964611955.1 uncultured Pseudomonadales bacterium
AGAAAGTCAAGTTGAAACCCTAACCTACCAAGAAATTTTAAGAGAAAAACAAACTCAACTGAGACAAGATAAAGCTCCTGCTCCCACAGTAACCAAATAGATCCAGCGTTTATTGTCCACCAACAGTTTTTTATCCAGCTGTGTCTGCTCTACATCTGCGATATAATTCTCATTATGGCTAATAACAATCCCTATCAACTTCAAATTGAACAGCTCCAAACTAAGATTAAAGAAAATCAAGCTTTACTTACCGATCCTGAACTGGCTAATTTAGCCCAAGAAGAATTAATCCAAGTGCAAAAAGAGCTTGATGTTTTAGAGCAAGCTGCTGCTCAATATCAAGAATCCTTAATTGAGCAAGAAGAAGCTCAACAAGATCCCACTCTTCAATCTAGTGCTATTTTAGAACTAAGAGCTGGGGCTGGTGGCGATGAAGCTAAAATCTGGGCTGATGATTTGTTGCGCATGTACACTCGCTATAGTCAAAATAAAGGCTTAAATGTCGAGTTTATTGATGAGTTAGTCATTAAAATTTCCAAAAGCACTAAATTAACACTCACGCTGGTTGATTCTCAAACACAAACAACTAAAACAGTGGAAAAAACTTTTTATCCCTATCAATTATTTAAGCAAGAAGCTGGGGTGCATCGCGTGCAAAGAGTACCCACCACTGAAACTCAGGGTAGAATTCACACCTCCACTGCTTCAGTGGCTATTTTACCTGAAATTAAATCTAATGAGATAACTATTAGAGATGAAGATTTGCACTGGGAATTTATGCGTTCTGGGGGCGCTGGCGGTCAATCAGTTAACAAAACTAGCAGTGCTGTGAGATTGACGCATGGTCCTTCTGGTATTGTAGTGAGAGTTAGCCAAGAAAGAAAGCAGCTACAAAATAGAGCCATTGCTTTGGAGTTATTGCGAGGCCAACTGTGGGCTATTGAAGAAGAAAGAAAAGCTAGCAAACTAGAAAATGCTCGACTAGCTATTGGCAGCAACATGAGAGCGGAAAAAATTAGAACTTTTAATTTTCCTCAAAATCGCGTGACAGATCATCGCATTAATGAAAGCTGGCATCAGTTAGATACCATTCTCGAAGGAGATCTAGATCAAATGATTGCCACTGTCAAAGAAAAATTAATGATTGAACAGCCAACTGTTTAAGAAATAAACTTCCTAATCATCTTCATCATCTTCTTCTAAAGAAAAACTTTTCACAGCTTGCTGTTGCAAAATATTTAAGATTAACTCCTGTGCTTCTTCTAAAGATAGACCCTTAACTAAAGCCACTTCTTCCTGTAATCTTTTCAAGGCTCGACGAAATAATCTTTTCTTAGTGTAAGTGAAATTAGTATCTGGATCTCTTCTCACGATAGCTAATTTTTTCAAAATTAAAGCTATTTTTTCTGGTTCATTAGATTTAATTGTTTCTTTAGCTGATCGCGTGTTAAATCTGCTTTTCATCTCAATCTTAGACTTTAAATAATCCAATAACTTATCAACCTCAGCCTCGGTTAAAGGACGTCTAATATTAGTCAAATCCAGATTGGAAACAGCAATGCAACAGATCAAGGTTTGATTGGCATTAGTTTCATACGCTGGCTTAAAATGAATCATCTCTTCAATTTCGCCAGTATCAATATTTTCTTCTTTGGAAGTTTTAAAGATTTCAAAAACTTTTCCAAATCTGACGATTTTATCTCCTACTTTAAATTTTTTATCAGTCATAACTAAATTAGTGATTGCTAATATTTTCGACAAATTAATTGCTCAATTATCTTTTACTCAATCCCACCCGCTATTGTTGCGATTGGCTTCTCATCAAGATCTCAAGATTTTGAAACTCATTATCTCTCCAGAGTCTAACTTCAACCTTATCTCCTACTTTTTGCTGATTAATGAGCTGCGCCAGTTCATGTTCCTCGCCCAGTTTTTGGCCATCAAACTCAACAATGATATCGCCAGGTTTAATGCCGGCTAGATCTGCACTGCTATCAGGCACAACCTCAATAACATAAGCACCTTGAGGCACCTCGTTGACCAAGGCAGCCTGCTCACTAATGATGCTGTAGCTCACTCCCAACATGGATCTATCAAACTGTCCAGTTTCATTAAAATTGGTAATGGCTGCCCTCACGACATTAATAGGAATAGCAAAACTAATATTATCAGCTGCAGCAGTTGCTACATTAACACCAATCACCTCACCTCTGTCATTTATTAAAGGACCTCCAGAATTACCAGGATTGATGGCTGCATCAGTTTGCAACATATTTTGCAAACTTTCAAACTGGCCACCGCCAGCAGCTGTGATTGACCGGCCAATACCTGAAATAACACCAGTAGTAACGGTGTGTCTAAACTGTCCTAAAGCTGTTCCGATAGCAATAACTGACTCCCCCACTCTCACTTGATCACTATCGCCTAAAGCTAAAGCTGGAGCTTGAAACTCTTTCACCTGTAGGATAGATAAATCTAAAATTGGATCGCGGTAAATATTGGTTACTTCATACTCTTTTTCATTTTTATCAATAATTGAATAACCAGCATTGATGTCAGAAACAACATGTTTATTAGTGACGATTAAACCATTTTCAACTGCAAAACCACTGCCAATGTCCTGTTGCACTTCCTCAACTTGAACTTCTCTTTGCTCAAAACCAAAAAAACCAAAGGGATCAAAAAAGCTACCAGGTTGAAGTACCTGCTGTTGCTTCTTAATTGACACAGTCACCACAGAATCTGAAGCTAGTTCAACCACATCAGCGACATTATAGCTACCCTGTTGCATCATCTGTCCCAAATTGGTTGGAGGATATTCTGTTTTGTTTAAAAATGAAGATAAAAAAGACTGACGCTTAAAGATAAAATCCAGAGGCTTAAGGACAAACATGCGATCAGCCAGAGCACCGATAAAAAAACTTAATAGTATAAAGAAAGAAACCAATAATCCTACTAAAAATGATTTAAGCTGTTTATTATTAGACATGGTTGTAATTTTATTATACAAAGACAGTCAAGTGATAAAACGCTACAATAAGTTAAGCAAGTTTTTTTAGATAAACTAATCTCTCAACTTAAACTAATCAGCGCAGTTTTAATAAATTAATTGCTCTATCTTCCAGCTAATTCTAACAAAGCCCGTTGCAACACCTCATCTTCTTGGGTGTCACGATTCTGCTCTACTTCAATGTCAACTGGAATGCCTTCGTTATGAATCCATTCTCCACTGGGCAATAGCCAACGCCCAATGGTGATGTGAACGCCACCTGCATTTGACAGTTCTTTGATTTCTTGCACTGTTCCCTTGCCAAAAGTTTGGCTACCAATTAATTTAATACCTACGTCATCACGTAAAGCACCTGCTAAAATTTCTGATGCTGAAGCACTACCCTTGTTCACCAAAACTACTGTGTGATAATTTTTAAGTCGAGCCACACCATTACTACGATAATCTTCTTGGGTAAGACGGCTTTTTTGTGAAACTACTACGTCATTTTCAATAAAATCACTAGCCAAATCAATGGCCGCATCAAAAAAACCACCGGGGTTGTTACGCAGATCAAGTGCAATTCCAGCCACTGGGGGCTGAGTAACTAAAATTTGCCGGACTGCTTCATCCCATTCCTGAGTGGTACGAGCACCAAACTTAGCCACTTTCAGATGAGCAATTTTTTTGTCTTGAAAATCTAAAATGTCTAAAGTCACTGTTTCAACTACAATTTCATCGCGCTTCACACTCACTTCAAAAGGCTCAGCCACTTCCTCTCGATAAAGAGTTAAAACTACTTCAGTACCTTTAGGACCTCTGATACTATCTAAGGCCTTATTTAAATCCCATTGTGAGCTATCTTCATCTATGCCCTTAGCATCATCGCGAACTCGGATAATTAAATCCCCTGCTTCAATACCTGCTTTTTCTGCAGGAGTACCTGACAAAGGAGCAACAACTGCCAAGGTTTGATCAATGTAACCCAACTCAATCCCTACCCCATAAAAACTACCCTGTAAATCTTCGCTACTGCGTTTGTTGTCGTCTGGTGGTAAATACATGGTATAAGGATCACCAGTAGAAGCGGTTAAACCTTTAATGGCTCCGTCAACCATGTCTTGAGTTTTGAGATCTTGGGCATCTAAATATTCTGTTTCCAGTAAATTCCACACCTCCCAAAAAAGATCAAAATTGACTTGTTTTTCTACTGGAGGAATCAGGGTACCGGTGAGTTTGCCCAAGGCTGAATCTTGATTTTGTTGCAAAACATTAGTTGAAACTAAGGAAATGCGATTATGATATCTTTGGCCAATAGCTAATCCCAAAATAAACAATAAGACACCAATTACAAAATTACGGACTGTAGAAAAGTTAATTTTTTTCATGATATTAGCCAAAAATAACTCTTAATTAAATCGCTTCGCTCATTTCTAAGGAGTTGCACTCCTCAGGGATCACGCCTTTGGCTTGATCTGCTCTTCTGTCGCTTACGAGGTATTAAACCTCGAAGCTCCACTAAGGGGAGTCCCCTTAGAACCCCATTCTGATTTTTATTTGATCCTACGTCCCGCTAAGCGGGACTGCGAGATATTTAATCAGAATAAAATTAAAACCTATTGCTTAAAGCAGTAAGCTTTTAATAACTTTAATATAAAGTCTGAGTATAAGGAAGTAAGGCTAAATGTCTAGCTCTTTCGATTTCCCTAGTAAGTTTTTTCTGATCTTTTTTCTTTAAACCAGTTTTTTCTCTAGGCAAAATCATTCCTTGTTTACTCATGAATTTGGTTAATTCTTGAGGATTTTTGTATGAATATTGTTGCATAATTTCTGATAATTTAAGTTTTTCGAAAATGCGGTATTAAGTACTAAAATTATTTATTCTTAAATACTTAATACCGCACCATATTTTTAACTATTTAGAAAGGAATATCGTCAGATACTTCTTCAGTATCAACTACTTCCTCTTCTTTGGCTACTTTTTTATCGTCTTTTTTAGCGACGCTTTTTTTCTTTTCTTCTTTCACTGGTTCAACTGTTGCAGAAGACTCTGTGGCTGCTTCGCTCTCTTCTCTTGGCTCATTATAGCCACGAGGTGAACTCAATTTGATCATGCTATCAAGCACAATCTCAGTTACGCGACGCTCAGTACCGTCATCACTTTTCCAATCTCGAGTTTGTAATCTCCCTTCCACATAAACCTTATCTCCTTTGCGTAAAATCTGTTCACAGATTTCAGCCAACTTTGCCCAGGCAACTAAGTTGTGGAAATCAGTTCTTTCCTCAGCTTGACCATCTTCAGTGGACCAAGAACGATTAGTAGCAATACCAAAAGAACACACTGCGGTGTTGCTAGGGGTATATCTCAAATTGGGATCACGGGTGAGATTCCCGATTAACATTACTTTATTTAATGATCTGACAGCCATTTTTTTCCTCCTGTATCAGACTAACTTATAGATAACTTCTTATATTATAGGTAAATACTTAAAAAAAGCTTAACTTTTAGCAGCTGTTTTTTCAGCCTCTTGTTTAACTAACAAGTAACGAATAATGACATCGACAATATTGATCTCATCCTTGAGTTGAGTGGCATGAGCAGAATCGAGTTCAAAAACAAAATGAAGGAAATTGGCTTGACGATATGATTTGCCAGCTTTTTTTAATAAATAAGCCAAATCTTTTTTACCCCATGACTCGGTTGTTTTAAGTTTGCCCTTATTTTTGGTAATCACTGCCTCAAGTTCTTTGGCAACTTTATCTAATTCCGCTTGAGAATATTCAGGTTCAACTACACAAGTTAATTCATAAATGGCTATTGTTTTTGTTTTTGGAATATTCATGTTTCCTAATCTTTATTGCTAATATATTAAAATCGGTCTTGAACTTGATATTATAAAGCATAATCAAGAAATTTCTAGTTCGATTTTAAACTATGATTGAGTTTTGATTAATTTTGCTTCGGAATTATTGTTTTTAACCACCAATCATAAACTCAACAATATCACCTTCGGTCATAATGTAGTCCCTGCCCTCTACCCTCACCTTACCCGCCTCTCTTGCACCTGACCAGCCATTGTATTTTACAAAATCAGCATAACTGATGATCTTAGCTTTAATAAATTTCTGCACAAAATCAGTGTGAATTACTCCTGATGCCTCAACTGCAGTCATGCCTTTTTTAATAGTCCAAGCTTTGACTTCTAGCTCTCCAGCTGTTAAAAAACTTTGTAAACCTAAAGTATCATAGGCAACTTTGGCTAATCTTTCTAAACCAGACTGGGCGATGCCCAAATCTTGTAAATAAAGTGCTTGTTCTTCAGAAGCCAATGAGGCTAACTCACTTTCAATTTGAGCACTAATCACCACAATTTGTTGTTCTGTGACAGGTGATTTTGCAGTTGATAATAAAGTGGCATACTCCTTTTTTAACTGTTCAGCTTTAGATAAATCTTGTTCATTAACATTTAAAACAAATAGTTCTGGCTTAAAAGTTAAAAGATTTAATTCTTGAGCGATTTTTAATTGCGCTGCTTGCCCAGCTGTGAGTTGACCGAGATTAGCATGAGTTGTTGAAAATGATAAAACATTATCGCCTGCTTCCAAACGTTGCTTAAACTCTTGAATAACTTCCCAGCGACGGGCTAGCTCTTTATCTTTTAACAAACCCTGATTAGGTTCTTTTTGTTTTTCAATAGTTTCTAAATCTGCAATTTGTAGTTCAGTGCGGATAATAGCTAAATCTTGAGTGGGATCGGTTGAACCTTCACGAATCACGCTATCATCTTCAAAAGCGCGCAACACATGACAAATCGCATCGGTTTCACGAATATGAGATAAAAACTTATTGCCTAAACCCTCGCCTTGACTGGCACCTTTGATTAAACCAGCAATATCAGTAAACTCCACCAGGGCTGGTTTTAGTACCTGGGTTTTAACAATTTTAGCTAACACTGACAAACGTTCATCTGGTACTTCCGCCACACCCACATTAGGCTCGATAGTGGCAAAAGGATAATTAGCTGCCAAAGCAATTTGTTTTTTAAGTAAAGCGTTGAATAAGGTTGACTTGCCAACGTTAGGTAGTCCGACGATACCGATTGATAAAGACATGGAGTGTATTATAACAAACAAATAGTTGTGTTGACCCAAGCCATAAAAACGCCTATTATTTTACTATAGAAATTATTTGAAATATGCCCAAAAAAAATTCCGAAGAATCGCAGCTACCTCCAGATCCAGAAGAATTACTTTTACAAGATCTAAATGCAATTGTTTTAAAAATGACTCCTGAACAGCTTGCAAAAGCTCAAGAAATGATTGCCAACGCACAAGCTTCTCAAACTGCTGATCAACAACCACCAACAGAAAACCCTACTCAAATAGAAGAGCCTCAATCCGAAACTATAACTTCCATAAAAAATGAGACTACTCATCTGGAAAATGATAAATCTGGCCAACAAGGATACTCTGATGAAGAAATAAAAGAAGATTTGTTCGCTGATGAAAAAACTAAATATCTGTTATTAGCAAATTTTACAAAGCAATGTGAAGAAATTATTTCGAATGCACCCATTTACAAAATTGGAGAATTTCTTACAAATTTAAAAACTGCAAACTTACTTCCGTGGATAAAAGGAGAGATTACCCGCCGTATTAATGAAATGATTAACGCAAAAGTTTCTGAATACTACAAAAAAATATTGCAAATTTATAATAAAATGCGTCCAAAAGAAAAACGGTTTCCTATGCCAGAGGGATATAATCCTAATAATGAGATTACCAGCTTCCTTCTAGATACCATGCCGCAAGGATTTAATTTAACAGACTATAAATCCTTCTTATTTAACTTAAGTTATTTAAATAATACATTAACACAAGACATTCAAGATAACGAGGGAATTCAAGGATTAATCCAGCTTGATAATGTTTTAAATCACAGTTTCAGAGCAATCAATGAATCATTGGGTATAACAAGAAAAGCCAATGATACGTTTAAAGAGCTCCAACCTAATCTGCATCAGCAACAAGCATATATGGAGCCTGAGTTGATTTACGTTGAGAATTGGATTAAACGCATAATGTCCGCATTGAGTAAAGACATACTCATTTTAAAACAAATGCAAGCCAGTATCCCTGCAATTTATCTTGAACAATGCGGGTTAAATGAACTTCCAGCAAATATTCTTGAGATACATGACTCATATGAAACTCGAGAAGATTATCTTAGAAGACATAACCCAACCTATGATTAATCCCTGACTCTAAAATTAATAATTTAATTAGGCAAAACTATTCTTTTTAGCTATAGTAATAACCTCATTTAAATCTACTTTCACAACAGCATTTTCATTCCGGAATGTATTGTGCCCAATTCATTCATACTGATTGTCTTAACCAATAAAAAAGTATTTAATTAAAGATATTAAGTTTATTATTTTAAATTTAAAAAAATGAATAAAAATGAAAACCCCGATATAAGAGCTGATCAAAATCAACCTGAACCAAATCAGACACGTTTGCAACCCCTAGATTTTAGAACAAAAAGTAGCAAAATAATTGATTTACAAAGTTTAATTTCATTAATTGAGGAACCAGATTGTAAATTCTTTCAAGAAGGTGATAGAAATAAAATATTACATACTCTAAGACGACTCATACGAATAATAAACGATGATGGTCTTGAGTTAATAATTTTAAATGCAAAAGCCTATAATAAAAAAGGGGTCAAAGTTGAAAGGTATCAACCCATTTTCGATGATCTAGGACCTTACTTAACTTCAGTAGTATATGATGTGTTAACTCGACAAAAAGAATCCCAAGTTTCATCAAAAAATGAAGCAGGTATATTACCTGCAACACGTCAAGCTTTGTTAGGGCCAAAAGAAGTGTCTCCATCCAATAAAAACGAGCAGTTAACAGATGAAAGAAAATCTCGGATTATTGAAGGTGTGATAACTTTTGAAGAACTAAAAAAAGCCATCAGCTTAATAGGATCCATTCCTACAGATGATAACCCTAACGCAATATTTGACTCAGAAAAATTAATGGAAATCATTGATAGGTTATCTAATTTACAAGCTTCGAATAGTGAGCTACCCGTTGCTTATGGCATAAGAAAAAAAGGAGCTGAATTAGCAAACATAGAAAGTGATAAAAGAAAAAACATACCTCCATTAGAATATGCGCTCCATCCTTTAATAATCCAAGCTACAAATTTACAAGAAATCGAAGATGCCCTGACTATTATTGGTACAATTAATGGTAAACCCAAAGAAGATGGAACTATTGTTGCATATTCTGCTGAAGAATTAATACAAAAATGTAAAGATGTTTTTTTAAATCATGAAGATCCTAGAGTATTAACAAGTGCATTAGGTCTTAGAGCTAGAGTTGAGTTTATTCTGCGACAGAATAAGTGAGATAACTATTCTTATAAAGTTGTTTTGCACAAGCCTTTGAATACCTAACTAATAAAAAAGTATTTCATAAAAACAAAAATCTTATTAATTTAAATTTAAAAAAGGCAGTTGGAGAAACACCTACTATGGTAGAAAATCAACCATTAGAAAAACCCCCTTCCTCTCCTATTCAAGAACTGAAAGAACTGTATGGTGATCAATCTGAGATTGCTAAAATTTTAGATGAATTACAAAAAATATTAATCGAAGGTGAAATTGAATACATAAGAAAAGTTTTGCCAATGATAACACTATTGGCGGAAAATATTGATATGTATTATCCAAATAATTCTGGTCCACAAATAATCAAAGCATTAACTGCGATTTGCGCAACCTACGGACCTCAAAGTTCTGAAGATGCTCAACAAGAATTAGATCTAAAGTCACTATATCCCTTGATGACAAAAAGTTATGGAGAAAAATATAATGCAATTGTAAACTGCCTTTCTTTTAACGATTTATATGCTCTTTTAAATCAAATAGGTCCAATAGCTGATGAAAACTACTCTCCCCCAAATTGTATTATCCAAAAGATCTAATCGCTTTGATTGAAAAAGTCAGAAAAAGCCATCTTGAATCCATTTTAATAATACCTCATACATTTGGATTGCGTGTCGCTGTACAAAGGATATTAAACAAAAAAGAAGCAGAAAAGGATAAAACTCAATCACAAGAGCAAGAAAGTGATACCTCAACTCGGAGAACTGCTAGTTTAAGAGAGAAAGTTAGGCAATTTTTAACCCAAGGACTCAGACTTAAATAATTTACAATTTATCCGTATTTCCT
>CAZTBN010000025.1:0-9857 GCA_964611955.1 uncultured Pseudomonadales bacterium
TGTTGCATCGTTTAGTCAAACAAGGTAATACCGTCATTGTGATCGAGCACAATCTAGATATGATTAAAAATGCTGATTGGATTATTGATTTAGGTCCAGAGGGAGGAGAGGCTGGTGGTGAAGTCATCGCAGTCGGCACTCCAGAGCAGGTGAGGCAAAATAAAAAATCATACACTGGTCAATATTTACAACAAATTAAAATCTAAATCATCAGTTACAATATAAAGTAATGCTTAAACATTTGTTCAAGTTTTGGTTCAAGACAGCATCGATCTTATTGTTCTTCTTTGCCAGTGTCTTGTTAACCTGTGGTCAAGCTCAAGTTGCTCAAGCGCAAGGAACTGAAAATTTTTACACTGCTCTTAACAGTACTTATACCATTGATGCTCAGGGTAATACTCAGGTTAAACATTCATTTAAAATCAAGAATCTTACCCCGGAATATTATATTAGTCGCTACAGCATGAAACTTGGCACCGATGCTGTGAGCAATATTACTGTGGTTAGTAATAAACAAACTATTTCTCCTGAAATTAATCAAACTGCTGGTATTACTGAAATTAATATTGAATTTCCAGATAAATTAGTTGGTAAAGATAAAGTCAGAGAGTTTGCCATTACTTACTCCAATCCTCATATTTCAGAGGTTAATGGCCAAACTCTAGAAACTTATCTACCGCGCATGAATAGCGAGGAAACTTATAACGAACACAAAGTTTCCTTAGTGACTCCGCTGATGTTTGGTCATCCCTCACGCATTAAACCTGACAATTACACTATTAAACAAGATGGGCAAAACTTTGTGCTCACTTACGAGAATTTAAATAAAGAAGGTGTATCAGCTATTTATGGATCGCAACAAATTTATAACTTAAATATTAAATATCATCTTAATAATCCTAATAGCCAACCTGCGGTAACTCAAGTTAGTTTACCGCCAGACACTCCTTATCAAAAAATTTATTACCAACAACTAGAACCCAGACCTGAAGAAATTAAGGTCGACTCTGATGGCAACTGGATTGCCACTTATAATTTACCAGCTAATAATGTGGTTGAGGTCTCCATCCAAGCAACCGTGTTGGTGAGTTTAGAACAGATCCAACCTTGGTTAAATATTGCTCCCATACCAGAGCACACCAGCAGTCAACCTTTTTGGGAAATCACTCAACCTGAAATTATGCAGCTAGCTACTCAGCACCAAACTCCAGCTGCTATTTATCAATACACAACTACAACCTTAAGCTACACCAAAGAAGATTTATCACAAAAATTTGACCGCTTAGGAGCTAGCAAAGCTATCAAAGAACCAGATAAAGCCACCTGTCAGGAATTTAGCGATCTGTTTATTACTCTTGCTCGAGCCAACAACATTCCCTCTCGCCGAGTCACAGGCTATGCGCACAGCAACGATCCTTTATTACAACCTTTAAGCTTAGTTACTGATGTTTTGCATGCTTGGCCGGAATATTATGACGCTGAGCAACAAATCTGGATTCCCATTGATCCTACTTGGGGCAATACCATGCAGGGGATAGATTATTTTAATCAGTTTGATCTCAAACATATTGTGTTTGCTTATAATGGTAAATCAAGCCGCTATCCTTTAGCTGCCGGAGATTACAAATTACCCAATCAAGAATCAAAAGATATCACAGTCGAGTTTGGACAAACCCTACCTAAAGCTGAAGCTCAGTTCGCCATTAACTTCATACCTAAGAAACTACTGGGTGTTTTTAATCTGCCTAGTTGGTATGAGCTGATTATTGAAAATCAAACTGGACAAGCCTGGTATGATAATCAGCTACAGATCACTGCCAATGATGAGCAACTGACCATTATTAATAATCAAAAAAACCTCACTTTATTGCCTTGGCAAAAAAAGGTAATTAATATTCAAGTTTTTAATCAAGAAAATTGGCTACCTAAAGAAGATGAAGTACAATTAACTCTGTCTAATCAAGCTTATGAACAAACTCAAGCCATTACTGTCACAACCATCAAGCCTGTCTTTGCCAAATTCTCAGGTTTTAAACCAACACAAAAATTCCAAGAGTTCGCAGGCCAATTTACACCCAGACAATGGTACATTTTCTTGGGCATCTTCCTTGGCATCGCTGCCCTCACTACCGGGGGTATATTGGTTTTTAAACGCCAACAAGAAAATTCTCTACGTTGGCAAAGCCAAAAACCTCAAAAAAAGAGTTAACTCTTACACCCAACTTGCTCGTTTAAGTTTGAATAAAAAGCAAATGGTTCAAGCAGCCACCCTGGTAAGATTTAAAGTTTTAGCTAGTGAGATTGAGGCCTTACTAATTGAGGCAGAGTTAATTAGATTACATCAACCTCAATATAATATTTTACTTAAAGACGACAAAAGTCCTATTTATGTACAGATCAAACCACAGCCATTTGCTAAAGTGGCGTTAATCAGAAAAAAAGACTTACTCACACAAAAAGTACCATCAGGGACTATCACTTTAGGTCCTTTTAGTAGTGCTTATAAACTCAAACAGGTATTAAAAATTGCGCGACAGATTTTTCCTTGGTGTGATGAGGCAGAAAATAGAATCAAACCAGTAACGGCTCAGCAGCTGACTGATCAAAAAATACAACAGCAACTGATTCAATTTGCCAAACCCTGTTTTTATTATCACTTAGAATTATGTCCAGGTGCTTGCATAGGTAAAATTACAGCTTTGGAGTATCAAAATAATCTCAAACAATTAACTCTATTTTTACGAGGCAAGAAAAAACAAGTCCTACAACAGCTTAAAATGAACATGTTAAAGTTGGCTCAAGAATTGAAATATGAGCAAGCTAACAGTATTAAACAGAAAATCGAGTTGATCGAAAGTGTGACTAGTCATAAATTTCAACTGAAACCAGATTTAATCTTACCCGCTTTACACGATAATGCTCAGGAGAATGCTCTTGATCATCTGCGTAAAATTTTACTTGAGTATGGACTGATCGCCAAACAAGAACAGTTATCAAGAATTGAAGGCTATGATGTGAGTAATATTTTAGGTAAAAATGCTGCTGTTTCTCTAGTAACTTTCACGCAAGGCTATCCAGATAAAAAAAATTATCGTTTATTTAACATTTACCAAAGCAATCAGCCCAATGATTATAAAATGCTACAAGAAGCCATTAAACGTCGGCAAAACCACTGGGAATGGGGCAGACCCAACTTAATCATCGTTGATGGAGGTAAAGGACAAGTTAGAGCTGCTCTTTCTGTTTGGGGACAGTCAACACCCATTATTGGTATAGCCAAACATCCAGACAGAATGATAATTCCTCTTCATCATTCTAAAAATAAAAACAACCAACGCCTCGAAATTAATTATCAAGTTTTACATCTGGCTCAAGATCATCCCGCTTTAAGGCTAATACAACAAGTGAGAGATGAAGCTCATCGTTTTGCCAAAAAGCAACACATTAGTTTAAGAGCAAGGGGTATGGTAGAAAGTTCATAAGCATTGAGGTTATAATAAAAGTGTTTGCGGTTGTTAGTGATTAATTATTTAAAATAAAGTTATATGAAATTCATTCGCTCAATTTTAATTACCGCTATTACGATTGCTATTTTAGCCTGGGCATTACCCTCAGTCAGCTTTATGGACTGGACTACACTTTTATTTGCCAGCATAGTTTTAACCCTGTTGCAAACAGTGGCTAAACCAGTTTTAAAAATCTTATTTTTACCTATTAATGTGGTCACTTTGGGTTTATTTGCTTTAGTGATTAATGTTTTTTTACTCTGGCTAGCTACTTTTTTAGTACCAGGTTTTAATATTCAGCCTATGATATTGTTCAACATTGCCTTAGGAGAGTTTGGCTCGCTCTTGTTTATCTCATTTATAATCAGCTTTATCCAAAATCTACTCAAAAAAGTATTATAAAAATAAATTTTAATTATTAATCACACTCGCAAAAAATAATTATTGATATAATACCTGAATATGAAAAAAATCTTGTCACATTTTTTAATTTTATTGGTTGGATTTTGTTTAATTTTAATTAGACCTAATTTAACCAATGCCCAAACAACTTTTCCTAATTCACTCAATAGAATCGAAGAAATAATTAATTTAGAACCAGCTGCCACTGATTCAGCCAGTGCTACTGATTCTGCTAATGCTTCTGCAGCAGCAGCTGTGGAACAAAAAATTTTAGAAAAAAAGGCTGAAGATATTACTGAAACTGCCGGTGAAAAAAAGAGTAAATTAGCCACTTTTTTAGATGAAAATCCCATTAAACCTTTATCTTGGAATAATTTTTTACAACACATGATTAGAGATGCTGTTCAAAAAGGACTGTCGGCTAGTATTATTGTGTTACTACTGTTATTCCCCATTGTAGTGTCAATTATCGCTGCTTCTAGACATGTGATTGGCCTGAGAGGTTTTGGGATTTATATTCCCGCAGCCCTGTCTGTGGTGTTTGTTTCTACTGAAATAATTTCTGGAATCATTATCTTTGTGGCTGTTTTATTAGGAGCCACCTTAACTAGAGCAGTCATCAATAAGTTTAAGTTTCCCTACTTACCTCGAACTGCTATGCTGTTGTGGGGAGTATCAGTTTTTATTCTTTTACTACTGATTATTTCATCTCAAATGACCTTTTTTCAATTACTAACTATTAGCATCTTTCCCATATTAATTATTATTATTTTGACTGAAAATTTCATGAACTCACAATTATTTAATAGTCAAAAAGAAGCCATGAAGATTGCTCTTGAGACTTTATTAATTGCCATTATCTGTTCATTAATTATTAGCCAAGAATCAGTACAAAAATTTGTGTTATTACAACCAGAATTAGTCTTACTGGGTACTGCTGTGATTAATTACTTAATTGGCAAATATACAGGTTTAAGATTGGTTGAGTTAGCTCGTTTTAGTAGCGTACTGGGTCAAAATAATATCGAAGACCATTCTCAAGATGATCAATCCGAGTGAGATGCTGGGCATGAATGCCCGTAACCAGCTGTACGTTCCTCTTAACCCAAAACGGGCCAAGAGTATTTGCCATTCCAAATTCGCTAGTAAAATTTTACTACTTAATGAAAGCATTCCTACAGCTGAAGTTTATGGAATTTTAGCCACGATTGAAGATGTAAATGATTTTGATTGGAGTCGATTGGAAAAAAACTTTGTGATCAAACCAACCAACGGCCATGCTGGCAAAGGAGTGGTCGCTTTTGTTAAGAAAAAAAACAAATCCTGGATAGACGTAGTCAATCGTAAATGGAATGAAGATGATCTCAAACTACACTGTTTTGATATTTTAGAAGGTCAGTATAGCTCACATGGCGCTAGCCCAAAGGTGATTATTGAGGAAAGAATTATTCCTCATCCCACCTTGGCAAAATATGCTTATAAAGGTACTCCAGACATTCGGGTGGTTGTCTTTAATGGAGTTCCAGTCATGGCCTATATGCGTCTGCCAACACCAGAATCAGAAGGTAGAGCTAATCAAAGTCAGGGTGCTTTGGGAGTAGGTATTGATATCGGCACCGGACTCACAACTTTTGCAGCAGCTCACAAAACACAGCTCATTCAATATTTACCAGGGACCAAGATAAAATTAAGAGGTATTCAGATTCCTCATTGGAACGAGGTTTTATTAAATGCTGTCAAAGCTTCTAATGCTGCTAAGTTGGTATACGGAGGAATTGATCTGTTTATTGATGAAAGTAAGGGCCCAATCGTGGTGGAACTGAATTACAGACCAGGATTATCAATCCAAATCGCTAATCAAGAAGGACTACGAAAAAGATTAAGAAGAGTGGCTGATCTTAAAGTACTCAATGCGCAACATGGGGTTAAGATTGGGCAGGCCTTATTTGCTGAAAGTTATTTAGAAACTGAAGAAGAAAATAAACAGTTTATTAATCACAAAGAAGACATTACCATTTTTGGAGATAAACGCTCTCATAAAGAAGCCAAAGCTTTTATTAATACTGGCCGCTTTAGAAGTGCTATTGCTAGTGAATTAACTGGAGAATTAGGTTTAATTGATCAAGAAGATTTACTTTGGTATCAACAAGAAGAAGAAGGTAAGGTACCAGTAGTTAAGGTTGTTTTTGAAATGAAAGGACAAAAGATTAGTACTGAGATGATTGTTTCTAAAAGACTAAATCGCTCCCAACATAAAATAGAAATCGGCCGCAAGGATTTAACTGGTTTTATTATTAGGATTGAAAAGGTAGAGTAGGTATAATACGTGATTCGTATTATTCTGATTAAATATCTCGCAGCTTGTTGCGAGGAAAAAATATAATCAGAATGGGGTTCTAAGGGGATTCCCCTTAGTGGAGCTTAACTTTAATTAAATAATATTCCGTAAGCGACAGAGGAGCAGGCTTTGATCTTGCAAAGCAAGACAAAACGCGACAGGAGTGAAACTCCTCAGAAATGAGCGAAAGCGAATTTATTAAAACAATTTCCAATAACTATCAAAATCATTATGAGCATTATTCAGGATCTAACTCCCACCAATATTGAAGCAGAAAAACAAAAATTTTTTGAAAAAAAAGGTAAATATAATCCGCAATTTAAATATAAAACCTTGGCTACTCTCAGTAAGGTTTATAAATTTGGTCAACCAAAACCAGAATATTTAAAATTAGCGCAACGAATTTTAAATAAATCTCTAGTCATCTCATCAGAGGAAAAATTACGAGCTCTAGAAGGTCCAACCATTTCCCTTGCACAAGGGAAAAAAATGATCCAACAGTTTCTTAATCTCAATCACATGGATCATGAGATTGAGATTCTGGTTATTCCTCAACACTCCAGTAAAGTCAGTTGCTATAAAAATCAATTTAAAATTAGAAAAGAGTTCGAGTATAGAGAGCAAGAATTTTTAGCTGCTCTTTATCATGAGCTTGGCACTCATGCTCTGAGAAGAATGAACTATACCAAGCAACCTTTTTTCAATAAAAAAAATAAAAATAATTTTAAAGGCTATATGAGAACTGAAGAAGGTTTGGCAATTCTTCATTCTCGATTAGTACTCAATTTCCAGCTGGCTTATTACCAAGCTCTGAACTATTTAGCTACTGATGTTGCTCAACATCATGATTTTGTCACGACTTTTGAGTTTATTAATCAGTATTTACAAAATAGTGAAAAATCTTGGTGGTCAGCCATGCACTTAAAACGTGGTATTTATGACACTAATAAAGAAGGTGGCTTTACTAAAAGTATTGTTTATTTAGAAGGCATGGTTAAAGTTTGGCAATATCTAAAAAACTCTAATTTTGATTTAGCTAGTTTGTACTGGGGTAAAATCGATGTGGAGGATGTAGCATTAGCCAAGCAATTAAATCCAGAGTTTACACCACAGTTACCAAGCTTTTATACTGAAAATCCTGAAAAATATCAGCAAGAGATAACAAAAATAGCTAAACTTAACTATTTAGATAGTATTTAGATGACAGCGATCACTTCTCACTTAGATAAAAATAAAGTAAACAAAAGCGTAGCCCTAGGTCTTTCCGGAGGTGTTGATTCTGCTGTGTCTGCCTATTTGCTCAAGCAGCAAGGCTATGATGTCACCGCAATCTATATTCAATGTTGGAGCATGCCTGGCTGTAGAGCAGAGCAGGATCGTCAAGATGCCTTAAAAATTGCGTTGCAACTTGGTATTCCTTTTCAAGTTTTAGATTTTAAGCAACAATATCAACAAGGAGTGATGGATTATTTTGTTACCGAGTACCGTGCTGGCCGGACTCCCAATCCTGATGTTTTGTGTAACCAAGTAATTAAATTTGGCTTGTTTTATCAGTGGGCGCAAAAAAATAAGTTTGATTATCTTGCCACTGGTCATTACGCCCAAACTGACAGTATTAAATTAGCTAATACTAACACTCCAGTTTTACTTTCTAGTCAAGATTTACACAAAGATCAAACCTATTTTTTACATCAACTCACACAAGCACAGTTACCACACATTTTATTCCCTATTGGTCATCTACTTAAAAAAGAGGTACGCCAGCTGGCTCAAGAAAATAAACTTCACGTTGCCAATAAAAAAGACTCAGTAGGTATTTGTTTTGTCGGAGAGATTAATGTTCGCAATTTTCTTAAAGAACAGTTGGGAGAAAAAAACGGCGACATTATCACTGCTGATGGTCAGAAAATTGGTACCCACAATGGCATCTGGTTTTATACCATTGGTCAAAGACATGGTTTTGATTTAGATATGAAATTAGTCAAACAACACACTCATTGGCTGGATCAACAAGGCAATATTCCACCACTATACGTTATCAAACGCAATCCTAAGCAAAATCAGCTAATCATTGGACTCGAACCAGAAACTATGGCGGATCAGTTTGAGTTATCTCAGCTCCATCTGATCAATCGAAATTTTGATCTCAATCACCACCAATTAAAAGTCAGAATTAGACATACTGGTAAATTAGTTGCTTGTCAGCTTCTTCAAGATCAGCAATCAAAAATAGTTGTCACTACTCAAGAACCTTTGCAAGGATTAGCTGAGGGGCAATTTGCAGTATTTTATTTTGCCAACCCCAATAATAAGCAAAAAACTCAAGCTGAATTTGTTTGCATAGGTGGCGGAGTGATTGCATAATCTTTCCTATTTTAAGAGATTAAGATTATTGACATAACCTCAATTTATTGCTATTATTCACTTTACCTTTGCAAGTCTGACATCTACTTAAGCCAGATACTATAAAGGTTTCCAAAAATTAAAATAAGATAATGTTAAAAAAGACAAACTATTTTAGTTTGTTGTTGTCTTATTTTGCACCTTAACAACTGAAGAGACAGAACAATAATTAAGACAGTTTTTTTAAATTCAAAAACTGGTCTTAATTTACGCAAGAATAGTTACTAACAAATAACTATTCTATACAAACACGCTAATTCAAAAAATTATAAAAGTAATCCGATAACACAAAATCCATGTGATATAAACATGGTGATAAAAATCGCAACAGGTCAACACTAACTATGCTAATACGCCGCATAGTAGTGTTCTCAAATTAGTTTACATTTCACTTAGATTTACCTTGTGTAAATCTATATTAAGAAATACTTTATTTGAGAATTTGATCCTGGTTCAGGATGAACGCTGGCGGTGTGCCTTAAGCATGCAAGTCGAACGAAATCCTACTCTTCGGAGTAGAGGACAGTGGCAGACGGGTGAGTAATGCGTAGGAATCTACCTTTTAGTGGGGAATAGCTTCGGGAAACCGGAATTAATACCGCATGTGATCGCAAGATCAAAGCCTTCGGGCGCTAAAAGAGGAGCCTACGTCCTATCAGGTAGTTGGTAAGGTAAAAGCTTACCAAGCCTATAACGGGTAGCCGGTGTGAGAGCACGACCGGCCACAAGGTCACTGAAACACGGGACCTACACCTACGGGTGGCAGCAACTGGGAATATTGCGCAATGGACGAAAGTCTGACGCAGCGACACCGCGTGTGGGATGAAGCTCCTCGGAGTGTAAACCACTGTGGCAAGGGAAGAATTAATGACTGTACCTTGCTAGAAAGCACCTGCTAACTACGTGCCAGAAGCCTCGGTAATACGTAGGGTGCAAGCGTTATCCGGATTTACTGGGCGTAAAGGGTTCCGTCGGTGGTTTGTTTAGTTATATCTTAAATACTGGGGCTTAACTCCAGATACAGGGTGTAATACTGGCAAACTTGAGTCTGTTCGGGGAAACTGGAACTCTCGGTGTAGGGGTGAAATCCGTAGATATCGAGAGGAACGCCGATCGCGAAAGCAGGTTTCTAGAACAGTACTGACACTCAGGGACGAAAGCTTGGGTAGCAAAAGGGATTAGAGACCCCTGTAGTCCAAGCCGTAAAC
>CAZTBN010000026.1:0-9824 GCA_964611955.1 uncultured Pseudomonadales bacterium
CAAAAAGAAAAAATGGAGTTGTTATATTACAAACCGTTGTCGGAGTGACAGGACTCGAACCTGCGACCTCGGCGTTCCGAACGCCGCACTCTAGCCATCTGAGCTACACTCCGTGTGTCATGGTTTTGATAAACTTGAATTATGACTACCATGAACTTTGTTATTTTAACTCAATTGCATAAAGATTTTGTGGAGACTCTGGACTAAAGCTGGTCAGAATAATCAATTGACTATCGTCAGGCCAGGGGTAAATGAAGTTTTTGGCAAATGGTCCTGAATACAGAGTGCTATTGTTGGTGCCATCATACTCCAGCACTTGAATATGATTATCTCGCGCAAACACCAGATGATTAGAATCAGGTAACCATTGGAGAGTATTGATCGGTAAAGAAGTATGATAAGCATGAAAGTTAAGCGTAGTTTCCTTTAGGCCATTAGCTTGTAATCTGCTAAAAGCACTGGGAGAAGCCAATAAAGTACGAGGCTGTTTGTTATATAAATCATCGGCTAACAACGCTTTAGTAACAGTGGTTTTCTCTCCGGATTCCACTGCAATCTCAAAATTTTTATCTTCCTCTCGGTCGTAGATATAGATTTTTCCGGGTTGAATAGTTCTACTTTCTGGCTGAGTATTGGTTGATGGCAGGGGAGGAACTATATTATCGACTAAAGTAGCGCTAGCTGTGGCTGTATAAAGTAATTTTTTCTTGTCAGGTGAAATATAAACATTTTTTGCTGACTGGGTAGCAATGGTTAAAATTTCTGGAGGAAACTCAGCTAAATATTGACGTTCTCGAAGATACATTTCTTCTTCCCACCCGCTCAGGATTTGCTGGCGTCTGAAACTAATATCTGGCAAGCTAGGCAACTTACTGGTTTGATTAATATCAATTAAAACTTGTTTTACTTCTGAAAGGACCATGATCTGAGTGCTATCAGGTGACCAAATTAACTCAGCTTGGGCCAGATTATAAATCGGAACATCTTCAGCTACTTGTCTTGACGTTTTTTGAAAAGGCATCAGATTATCATTCAATTCCAAAACATAGAGACCATTTCTAGTCTCTGCACTGGCTGAGGCAGCATAATAAACAATCTTGCGACCGTCAGGAGAAGGCAAAACATTTTCTACACCAGTAAAAGTGAGTGGAATGAGACTGGGTGCGATGGGAAAAAGACGAGCATTAGTTTGCGCTACTAACTCTTTTTTAATTTCCAGAGTTTTTTCCCAAGGAGAATAGCCTTCCTTAACAATTTTGACTTGATAGGTCCCAGGCTTAAAATAAACAGTGTTGTCTGTGGCTGTAGTTAACTCACCATCAACAAAAACTTGGGCACCAGTGGGAAAAGAGTTGGCATTAAGTAAACCTGATTCTGGCAAAATGCCATTTTTAGTAAATCGGTAGTTGCCCTGAGCATACTGAATGGCAAAATAAGAACCAAATACGATAATGAGAATGGAAAGACTGGTAAAAACTAGTTTTGACCAATGAGAACTAAAAAATTTAAAAGAGTGAGTTAACTGGTGAGCAGTTTTTTCTTTTTTATGAAATTTACCATTGGGCAAATTAAAATTAGTTGTTCCAGATGAGTTACTTTTAAAATCCATGATAGAATTATACCAGTTTTTACTAGCGTTGAGCTAGTAGCTGAAATTTAAGCTGGAATACGACTTTATACAATTTTTAATATGAAGAATCCTTTGGCAAGACTAAATAGACGAGTCGGCATAGACTTGGGCTCATCGCAAACCAGAATCTGGGTCCAAGATCATGGTTTAGTGGTTGATGAACCAAGCTTGATTGCTGTTAATTTAGCGAATAAAAAAGTATTGGCTGTGGGCAAACAGGCACAGGCTATGCAGGGCAGGGTAAACACTAAAACTCAAGTTTTTGCTCCAGTTCAATATCCTAAATTAACCGATGATGCCTTGCTTAAAGCTATGCTGAAGATTTTTTTCAGACAAGTGAGTCAAGAAGTTTACTTTTTTAGTCCCACAATGCTGGTGGCTCTCCCGAGTAATATTTATCCAGCCATGAGACAGGTTTTAGTTGAGGTGTTAACCGAACTAGGAGCCAGTGAAGTGATTGTGGTTGATCAAACTTTAGCTGCTGCGATCGGAGCTGGTGTTCCAGTTGCTGATGCCTCTGGCACTTTTGTGTTGCAGTTAGGCGCCAGTGTGGCTGAGGCAACCAGTTTTTCTATGAGTAAAATTGTTAAAACTTATGCTTCTACTAAAGCTGGCAATGATCTGCGTCAAGAAATTGTGTACTGGTTTAAAGAGAATCAGCAACTAAATATTAGTCATGAAGTAGCTCAAAAAATCCAACACCAGGTTTTAAGTTTGGATACAGACTCAGAGCGTCGGCTAGAAGTGTCAGGCATTAACACCACCAGTGGCTCGCTCCAAGATTTAACCATTAGCTCCCCAGAATTACAGGATTTGACTTTTTATTATGGAGATTTATATGTGGCTTTAGTGAAAAAATTATTGGCCAATGTTCCGCCCAGTTTAGTGATCGATGTCGTTGATAAAGGGCTATTATTATCTGGTGGTTTGGCTAATCTTCATGGTTTAGAATTATATTTGGCCAATCGCTTGGGTTTTTTATCTTTCTTGGTTGACGATCCAGATACCAGTGTGATTAATGGGGTAGGTATGATCCTCAAGCATTTAGAAGAGTTTAGGGAGAGCGCAGAATATTAAAACTAGTTTTTTTATGAATGGCAATTTAGTCAACTGGAGCAGAAAATTATTCAATGTTGGCTCTAAACTGTTCACCTCTATCAGCATAATCAGTAAACACTCCAAAACTAGCAGCTCCAGGAGCTAGCAAAATAACATCTCCAGCTTGGGCAAACTGTTGCGCAAACGCAATAGCTTCAGGCATAGAATGCACGATTTTATGTTTGATATCCTTTTTAAGTTTAAGTTTAAGTTGAGCTTGTTCGATTTCCTGCCACAATCTGGCACCATTAGCTGGAAATAAAGCCACTGCTTTAACATTGGTTTGCACGATTTTTTGCGCAAACGGTTTAAAATCTTGGTTGCGTTCATGTCCGCCTGCCAAAAGAATGATTGGTTGACTGCTAAAACAAGAAAGAGCCGCAATTGCTGCATCTGGCATGGTTGCCATCGAGTCATTAACGTAGAGTATGCCGTTTTTGGTAGCAACCTTTTCTAAACGATGGGGCAGAGAAGTGAATGTTTGAATACTCGAGCTGAGTTGTGGAGTTTTCAGCCCAAACAGCTTGCCAATAATAATGGCTGGGGCAATATTGAGTAAATTATGCTCACCTAATAAAGGTACGTCTTTGGTGGCGATAATTTGCTCTTCGTAGTTACTATCATTAAAGGTTAAGTAATGAGATTTAATATAAACTAGTATATCATTTTTAGCATTGTTTGCAGGTGGTTCTAGCTGAAAATTTAGCTTAATACCAGATGAAAGTTGAGCTAAGGCTACCGTATTAGGGTATTGTTGATTGAATATCACATATTGATTAGCCTTTTGATACTTTGTGATACTCTTTTTAGAGTTTAAATAAGCAGTTTGATCTTGGTAATAATCTAAATGTTCTGAAGTCACTGCTTGGATGACGGCTATATCTGGGCTTTTGGGTAATTGATCTAATTGATGAGACGACAGTTCGATCACAACTTTACTGTTTGATTCAATTTGATCAACATAATTAAGTGCTGGCTGACCAATGTTGCCTACCAAAACTGTGGGCTGGTGGTTAGCTTTAAAAACATGATGAATCATGGTGGCCGTAGTACTTTTACCTTTTGTGCCGGTAACACCGATTATTACTGGTTGTGACAGTTGTGACTCGGTTTTGTTAATGTTCACGGTCACGGGCGGATTTTTAAGCTTAAAATTTTCTAATATTTCGAAAAAAAGTTGCAAATTAGAGCTAATGTGAGAGCCAGCCTGCATGGCTGCTTGCACAGCTGGGATAGTCAAGGGAATACCAGGACTTTTAAAAATCAGATTAAATTGGTCAAGCTGATCTAGATAAGTTGGCCCTAAATTCAGGGATAGTTTTTTATCATCTTGAATTAGGGTTTGCCACTGTTGACTAAGTTGAGTTAATAAACTCATATCTGCCAGAGTCAGCGTGATTTTTGGTAAAATTTGGCGCAGGAATAAATAAGTAGATAAACCTTCACGGCCTAAACCCAAAATACAGATTTTTTTGGTTTGCAATTGATCAATGATTTCTTGAGGTATGTTCATGATTAAGATGATAGAGTTATTGCTGATTGTAGCAGATTAGTAAGTTTAGTATCTAAATTGTTGTGTTCATCCCAGCTAGTTAAGATTTTTTGAGAGAGGAGTTTTAGTTCTTCGGGTTGGTATTGGCTTAATACTTGTTGCTGAATTTTCTCAAGTAGAATAGGCAAGGGCTGATGCTGGCTAGTGAGTTTTTTTATAGTTAGATAACAAGCCACCAGGACTTCTTGATCAGTGCCAACACAGTCTAAAGGTTTGATCTCAGCTTTGCCTAGCAAGCCTAAAGCCAGAGGTAACAGCGTTTCATCAGTCAATAAATCATGACTAAATATTTTTTGGAAGAGGATAGTTTGTTCCACAAAGGGAGCTAACATCAAGTAAACAAATAAACATTTGGCGCAGTGCTCACACCATTGGTTGTGTTTTTGTCCCACATTACAACTTTTAAAAACAGGTAAAAACTGATCAAGCTGGCTAAATCCTTGAGCAATTTGTAATTCACTCACAGGTCGTAAAAAAGATAGATATTCAGCTTTATGTTTATCGCACCCCAAGAACTGTTGGCTATAAGAGCGAAATTTTTGCTCAAACTCCCAACTTTTAGAATACTGGTGATTAACGCTTAAGCCTTGATATAGCAGATTGGCTTGATTGGCAGAGCTTTCATTAGAGACTAGTATCTGCTGATAGCCAAAAAGATGGCCTATCACTAGGCTGAAGAAGGCAAAATAGGCACTGAATGGCGTATGGCCGTTAAGATAACCTTGTTGATTAAGATCGAGTAAAATAGGATCGATAATGCGTTGGGCAGTCAGGGTTCTGCCACAGGTACTAGCTTGCGCAAGGAGGTCAGCAGCAGGCGTGGTTGGTTCCAGCACCAGACAATCATACTCTAGCTTAGCTTGAGTCAAAATGCCGAGTGTTAAACCAGAGTCCTTACCACCACCAACTGGTATTAAAAATGGCTGGCGATAATGAGTTGTGGGCAAACTTTCCATATCAACAGTTTTAATGGTTTTTTCTGGAGGAGCTGAGGTTTGGATAGTTAAAAAATTTTCTTGAGTAAAATCAATGTGGTTAACATAATAAAACTCGCCCATGCCCTTGAGGAATAAATCTTGCCACCAGGATATTTGCTCTGCAGTCAAGTGCCCTGCTTCAATCTTAATCACTGCTGGGCAAGCACATTTCCAATAACTGGGAAGTTCAGCCAAGCCCAGGTTAAAAATTAAACTCTGCCATAGTTCTTGAGGCAGAGCAGCAACCATATCTTCTGAAACATGATCAATCATCAAACGAGGAGTAAAAACAATGTCTGGCTCGAGTAAAAACTTAAACTCGATCAATAATTGGTTATGCTTAACTTGATATTGATACTCTTGATAAATTAGACTGGCATGTTTGGCGCGCAAACTGTTAATCGTCATTGGGAACTATTATAATGCTAGCTAATGTTGGTAGCTAGTATTTTTTATTTAAAGGATAATTATTTGATTAATTAGGGTGAAAAGCAGACTCTTAAAATATTAAATTTAAGTAAAAATCATAGTTTACTCAAGTAAAAATATACTCAAAAAGTACAAAAAAGAGAGGAGTAAAACTTGATCTCGACAGTCTGTTTCGCTTAAGTTTTGGTCAGAAAATAATTATAAGACGTGTCGTAGAAAAAAAACGAATGAGAAATTAGCCAATTTTGGTAAAAAATAGAGTTTGGTCAGTTTTTGATGAAAATTTTAGTATTTGCAACAGCTTTTTTTATTAAAAATAACCAATTTTTGAAAATGAAAAAATCAAAAAAGACGCATGAGACGGGAAATATTTTAGGGTTTTCCTTGTTTAGCAAACGTAAGTCTGAATTGCTAAAAAAAATTAAGATTCAATTATTAAGCAAAAATCAGCTTTTAACGATTTTTACGCCCAATGCCGAGCAATTAGCTCAAGCTAAGCAAAACCCAAACTTTAACCAACAATTACATCTGGCAGATATCTTATTACCTGACGGCATTAGTTTAGTCTGGTCGAGCCGATTATTATCAGTTTTTGGTAAGAGCGCGCCCATTGCCGAGCGTATTGCAGGCATTGATTTAGTCAAGGATTTGCTTGATTTTTGTCAAGAAATGAAGTGTCAAAGCTTGTTAATTGGCGGTAAAAATTATCAAAAATTGGTTAAATCTAGTTCACCTCAAGTAAAGAGTAGAGCAGATGATGCTGGAAAGTATTATCAGCTCGCTCCTCAGCTTTTTTGGAGCCAGGGATATGAGGATGTCGTTAATCCTACGGTTCAAGAAGAGGCACAATTGAATAAATTATTAACCGTTTTAAAACCGACTATTGTTTTTGTGGCTTTTGGAGCACCAGAACAAGAAGCCTGGGTAATTAAACATCAAGCATTATTACAACAAGCACAGGTAAAACTGGTTATGGTAGTTGGGGGAGCATTTGATGTGATCTTGGGACGGTTGAGCAGGGCACCGTCCTGGATGCGTAGTTTAGGATTGGAGTGGCTCTTTCGCTTAATACAAGAACCTTGGCGTTGGCAACGACAAACTCAGTTAATTAAGTTTGTTGCTCTGGTCTTAAAACAAGCTATTGCTCAAGAGAAAACTAGCTCCTAATCTTCTTCTTTAGGATCAATGCCTAGTAACCACAGCACTGATTCTTTTTTGTAGCGTCTGTCACCTCTAGAATTAATTCTAATTGCTGGCAATTTACCACGTTTGCCCCATCTTTTAATGGTGAGAGGTGAGACACGCAATAAATCAGCTACTTCGCGCACTGTGAGCAGATCAGGTAAACTACCTAAATTTAGTTTGACTGCATCTTTGGCTCTACCGGTACGCCTATCATCTCGAGTGTAATCAACTTCTTGATTAGTTATTACAGTGGCAGCATTGTTGTCGGCCATATTCGTCCTTTCCAGAGTAAATTAATAATGTTTTTGCTTTAATTATTGAAATTAAGGCAGATTGTTAGTTTTTGAATTTGATTGATTTTTAATGGTTTTGAGTTTGGTTTTTTAAGTTACCAAGGTCAAAGTAGGTCAATCATTTTCAATCACTATACTTAAACTAGCAGAATGACTAAAACTAGGTCAATAGGCAATTTTTCTCTGTATCAAGAGAGTTGAATAAAGATTGATATATAGGGCAAAAATAGCAATCTAGATTGAGTTATGGGTTGTGTTCGGTAAACTTAAAATGATTAAAAAAGTTATTCACATTTTTATCCTATAATATTGAAAATAACAGCCTATATAACTTGAAAGTGAAACGATTGTTTAAAAGTTTTTCAACAGTCGAGGAGATGCTCGCTACTAAAAATTATTCAAAATAGTTAATGGTTTTGGCAAGTGCATATTTTGATTATTGGAGAGAGGGTGAAGCGAGGTTTTACAGGCTAGCGCTACCAAAAAGCCACCTGCTAAA
This sequence comes from uncultured Pseudomonadales bacterium, assembly GCA_964611955.1. GTDB lineage: Bacteria > Patescibacteriota > Microgenomatia > UBA1400 > PJMF01 > CAYVBW01. The sequence goes on from CAZTBN010000026.1 coordinate 7,664, forward strand.
TCAAACTGAGTTTAATTTAGCCCTAGGTGGCTTCTGATTGCTAGTAAAAACGGTTGTTAGCTTCTTACTTGAGCTCTACTGTACAACCTGCCTCTTCTAGTACTTTCTTGGCAGCTTCTGCATCTTCTTTATTCGCACCTTCTAAAACTGTTTGAGGGGCTTCTTCCACAAATTTTTTAGCTTCACTTAAACCTAATTCACTCTTAAGTTGTCTAATAGCCTTAATAGCTGGGATCTTATTAGGACCGCCATCTTTTAAGACAACGTTGAACTCTGTTTTTTCCTCAGCAGGAGCGGCACCAACAGCGCCAGCAACTGGAGCAGCAGCCATAGCAGGAGCAGCAGCGCTGACTCCGAACTCAGCTTCCAGAGCTTTGACTAATTCTGCAACCTCGATTAAAGATAATTCTTTAACTGAGTCAACAATAGTTTGTACTTTTTTGGAAAGTGTTGCGCTTTCTTTTACTTCTTCTTTTTTTGTTTCTTCGGCCATATTTGCCTCCTAAAATATTAGTTTTTAATTAGTAATTATTAATTTTTATTTTTTATTAGCAATCGCGCTTAGAGCATAAACCAAGTTTCTAGGTCCGGCATTAAGCACATTGACCAATCCAGAAGCTGGGCTGTTTAATCTTTGAATCATCAGTACCATTAACTCAGTCTTACTTGGCAATTTACTCAGTGTTTCAACTTCAGCAAAGCTTAAAACTTGAATTTCCCCATTAGAAAGCATGATGCCTTGTTTAATCTCGAGTTTTTCCGCTTCTTCTTTAAAAGCAAACACGTCTTTAAGAGCAGCCACTGCATCTTGATAAGAAAAAACCAAAGCATTCATACCGGTTAAAGATTCTTTGAGAGCAGGATCATTAACTGCTAAATTAATTAAAGTGTTTTTAGTGACGAGCATCTCTCCTTGAGATTTTTTGATCATGGCTCTGAGCTTGATCTGTTCATTGGCATTGGTACCTGAAAAATCTATGATCACCACAGATTTGGCTCGACTAAGTTTCTCTTTAATGACTTCCACTTGTTGTTGGTTATATGTGCTTGGCATGATTTGTGATTAGTTATTAGAATTAAGAATACAAAATTAACATCATCTATAGTTAAGACTTGAGGGAAAAGAGGATAGTAACTAGGTGAGACTATCAGTATTTCTCCTCGGCGTGATTTTTAATCTTGTTAAGCTAGTGAGCTTAAACAAGACCACGCTGTCTTAGGAATAGACCGTTATTATAAATTAAAGAGGGAGAGAAGTCAAAAAGGAAAAAGGGGCGCAGTTACCGAACGCTTGGTTAAAACGAATTTATTCGTTATTTTTGGGCAAATAATCATTAATGTCTATCTCATCGCTAATAAATATAGAGACTTCAGTATTTTTCATCAGTCCTCCTGGCCACTTTTCGTCGTATATCATGGCTCTAAATAAATGGCCATTATTTTTTACATAACCATGAATCATTCCTGTGGGTCCATCACCATCTACTGTCTGTATTTCACAATTTTGATATTGTTTTTTCCATACCCAATTATTTTTTTCTAAATTAAAAAAATCTTTGTGAATGGATAGAAGTTTGGTTTCTTCTTTGGGAAATGAAATTTTGGTAAAATAAACCTTACCATTCAAAGGAATGTCTCGCTCGTGATTATATTCGAGAAATTCTGGACAAGTTAAGAGCATTTGAAATATTTCTGAATCACCTGCATTAGATATTTCTCTGTCAAATTTTAGTTCCTCTGATAATTCTGGGATTTGCCAATCAAAATTAGGTTGAACAATTGTTTCTTCTTCATTGTTAATTTGATTAACTTTGTTAACTTTTTTTTCTTGAACAGGGTGGAGTTCGTTTAAAATCCGCCAATTTTTAGTTCTTAGGAATTCTGTTAATGTTAATAAGCCAAATAATATTGGAATGGATAAGACAATCACTTGATATATTTTTGACATATTTGGGCTATTATGATTGGAATTATTAAATGAAATTTACAAATTTATATTTATTTCTTAGGTTGATTATAATCTATGCAAATTGAGAAATCTAAAAATGGGTGAAAAAATGATGAATTTAGCTAGATTGATTAAGAAGTCTTGAGTTGTAGTGTATGTTTGATATGAACTAAATTTATCAAGTATATTTTGTTATAATAGCGCCATATTATC
>CAZTBN010000027.1:0-4337 GCA_964611955.1 uncultured Pseudomonadales bacterium
CATATAAATAGAAATCTTTGCGATCCTCTTCATTTTTATTAACTCTGGCCATAGCCGCCAGCTGAATTTTGGTAATCAGCATTGCTCCCAGGAGAGTAGCATTGTCTTCGCCCAGTTTTCCTTGAGAAAGATTGACTAATAAAATCTTGCCTTGATTCATAGCATCCTCAATACTAAAGGAACTCTTGCGTGCATCAACCACATTACGAATCAAAGGCGAAGATACAAACTGACCAATTTTGTTCAATATTGATGAAATAGACTCACTTCTCAATCTATCTGAGAGTTGATTATATTCATTTAACCAGTAATTTTTTAGCACTGGATCTTCTAAAGTATTCACAATAGTGTTTCTAAACTTGCTGTCAGTGAGTAATCTAATAATGTCAGAGAGGTTAGATTGAGGAGTAGATAAAAGAGTGAGTAGAGCATTGCGCAGAATATATTCTAGGCGAGGGCCCCAAGAATAACCGTATAGTTTTTGAAAAATTGAGATAATACCAGAGGCAATTAGCTCGCGATGAGCTAAATTTTCTCCTTCAAATAAATTCATCTTCACCATGCGAGCATCAGTGTCGGCCGGATTAAAATAGATAACATCATTGATGCGATGAGACGGGATAAAGTCTAAAATGATCTCGATCAGATCACCATGGGGGTCAATCACAGCTATACCTTCATTATTTTTAAGATCATTAATGGCCATATTTGCCAACATGGTAGATTTACCTGTACCGGTTTTTCCAATCACGTAAAAATGACGACGACGATCAGCTTGTTTAAGACCATATTTAACAGTTTGGTTCTTATAAGTAGTCTCAGCAAACACATTGATCTGGTCTTTGGTCGCCTCATGAGTGTTTTTGGTGACAATAGGTAAATTCTCAGGTGGTTCGCCCAGCAGTTTTTTACCCCAAGCAATGTTGGGAATAGAGGAGAGTTTAAGATTGGGTAGATGAAAAATAGTAGCCAGCTCGTCTATTGATAAGTGCATGCTGTGCGTTTTAGCAAAGGAGCGATCAATAATAGATTGGAGAAATTTTTGCTTGCCTAAGGTAATTTTTTTGAATTTTAAAGAATTCCCCTGACTTTGGGTAACGGTATTCAGGCTACTGGCAATATTTTCCAGCAATAATTTACTGCGAGTTTGATCAGCACTAAGAGCAGCAATTTTTAGCGAGCTTTTTAAACTGACTAAATTGAGTTTTTTCTCAATTAATTGATGCATGGCAGGCTTATCAACTGAAACAAAGATGGATTCGCCCGGTTCTTTGGTAGGAGTAGGGGTTTTTAACAAACTCCAGCCTTTTTTCTTCCAAGATTGCGAATCAGGCGCAACTGTGAGCTGGACTAGGATTAGATCAAGTGGCTGTGCCTGTGATAAAACCGATAATAGAGAGGACAGGGGGTCAACTTCAGAAAAATCCTGATAGGTTTTAAGCGTATATGCTTCTTGCTGTGAAAGTTCTAGTTTACCTAGTTCTAAAAACGGTTGCTGATTATAGGTGGCAAAAATTGCCTGATGTTCTGGCAGAAAATATTGCAATGGATCGCCCTGAATTTCAGTAATTAACAGTTGCGGATAACTGGCGATGAGCGCAGATTTTAAATACTCTTGCAGGCGAGTAGGGCAATAACACATAAAATAAATGGTTTGATTTTGCACCAAGATTTCAAAGCTAATGGACTCAGTTTTGTGTTGAAATTTTTTAAGTAGCGAGTTTTTAAGTTTTGGTAGAGTGGCAAACAGTTGAGCTGCTGATTCTGGGGTGTGTTCGCTGTCTCGGCCAGAGCGTAGTTCAAGGATCGTAAAGTTGGTTAAGGGCTGATTCATAGCAAGCTATTGGTTGTTAGTTGAGCAATAAGGTTATTATACATTTTTTAATGGGAGTATGAGGTGGTGTGTTTTTTGATGAATTGCTATAGTAATTATTTAGCCAAGATTTCTTCAAAAGGCAGTTTTTTAATCATGTTTTGAATTGCTTGATTATTAATGAGCGTTGAATAATAAATTTGTGTCATATCTTGTTTTTGTTGAGTTTTAATGATCTGCCAATTAGTTTGAATTTTAGTTTTTTTAATAGATTGCCTGATCTCTTTTTGTTTTATCAAGGTAACAATGTCTGCTAAATTAGGCTTAAATTTTTTGATTAATAAAGATAAATCATAAAAATCTCGATAGCGAGCGCGATCGCTCATGGCTCTTATTTTTTCAGCGCAAATCTCTCTTTCATCCATGGTCAGAACCTTAAAAATAACTCCCCACACATTTTGATAGGCGATTAGTTTAGGAGGTAAAATAACAGTTTGTACAAAATCAGTTTCAATTTTTAATGAATTTGGTTGAGTCAGTGGCCCAGAGTATTGCAGTTTTTCGATTTTAAGAGTGGCTTGAGATTGGTATTGTTTTTTAATGGTTAAAAACTTAGTTTTGTTAAAGATACTGGCTAATTGTGCCATTGATATTTTTTGGCCATTGGTTGAAAAATCTAAGTCTTCTGAGAATCGATATTGTGCTAAATAACAGTGATGAATTGCTGTTCCACCCTTAAAAATAAGAGTTTTGTTAAGCTTTGATAGGGCAATAATCTGTAAAACAAGGGTGAGGAGATAATCTTTTTCAGCGGTTTGTAATGGATATTTGAGAGTTTTTCTATTAATAATTGTTAATTGATCTCGAGACAACATGTTTAAGTTTGGTATTGGTCAAAATAAGGATTGTAGTATAGTCTCCACTTAGAGTTAAATTTTTTATCTTGAGCAAACATCCAATGTGTACTGCGATTAATTTTAGCCTGGTTATACAGTTGAGTAGTGTCTCTTTTGAGTAAATCACTAATCACTCCTAATATTTTAATAGTTGAAACTGACATTTGACCGGCATAATCACACAATCTTTCTGTATCAATCATGGTTTGGTACTGTTGCATTTTTTCTATTACCAGATCAATGCTGTATTGACTGCGATGAAATTGAATCATATCGATCAGAGCTTTTTCAATGGTTGCGATCTGGGCAGTGTGGTTATCTATGATTACTTTTTGCCAGCCAAAATAATATTTTTTTTGAGTACTAATAAAGTCGTATTTCATCTCATTCAAAGTAATATTTTTTTGAACTGCAAGCGAGATGCTGATGACTTTGTTATTCAATTGATCAAACATATTATGGTAGGCTAGAGCCAGCTCAAAGGAAACATAAGAGTTCGGTTGTATCAAATTGGCAATAACATAAGGAGAGAGCGATAAAAAACCCCTATTGGTCAAGTCGCAGATAACGTATAAACCTCTTTTAATTCGTCTTAACCAGCCATTAGAAACCAGCTTAGTAATATCTTTTTTTACCTGCCAACTTGATTTGATAATGTGAGCTTGTTGATAAATTTGTTGATGAGTGACAACTCTGCCATAGGCAGTGATTAGATTTTCTAGTAAAAGGGTTTGTTGAAAAGATAAAATTGTTTTTTTCATATACTGATAGTATCTAATTATGGATATTTATTATATATGATTAAAACTGATATATCTAGCTACATCAAGACTGGAGAGTTAGTTAATAATAACCTTGGTTTCCAACAAGTTATTCACAGTCAGATATTTCACTTTTCAACTGTGGATAAAAAAGTATTTAAATCTGGTATTGATAGTGAAATAATTATATAAGTCGTATAATTTATCACAGCAGCAATCTTTATAGGTTGACATAGGGCAGTAGTTCGTATTATACTTGAGTTATTGAAAATAATTTAGTTTTTAGATAATGGGCGCTGGGTAGAAGTTCGGTAGTTGGGCAGGCAACCGAACTTCTACGCAACGCCTATTTTTTTTAACAAAAATTAGCCTTTTTTTGCAGCTGTTTCTGACTTAACTTAACGCAAACAGCTCATTTCCTTGGTTGATGTGATAACTATGCTTTATAAGTAATAATTTATACTAATTTATCTTTTGATACTCATTGATGATAAAAACTCAAAACGAGTAGCATAGCTTAAAAATCGAGTTTTTCTAGCTCAATTAAGCCACAGTAGTCTCATTTTTAAAAAATTACGCGTTTCTTCATTTTTTTCTTTTAATAACGCTGAAACCCTCATTTTTCTCTTTTTATTCAATTTTAGCTCTTCAGTAATGAAAATACAGGCTTATAACCTTGATTTATTGATAGTTATAGGATATAATTCGTCAAATCCTATAATACTAAAATATGCCTAAAAATTGGCGTAAATTTAGTGTTGGTAGCGATTTTTTATGAAAATTGTTTTTGGAACTAATACTAGCTTTCTTGATCAACACCTTAGTTATTTGGAAAGAGTTTTGCTGGGAACTTTTCAGCAACATCAA
>CAZTBN010000027.1:4437-9484 GCA_964611955.1 uncultured Pseudomonadales bacterium
TTAATTGCCTCAGCAGTCTTAATTATCTTTTATGGACCAAGTTTATTTTATTCGGTTTTTCCAGACAAGCTAATGAAGCAGGAATCTAAACTAGCTTCATTGTCAGCTGATGTTTATAAACAGCAAGCAGAACAAAAGCAGGCCGAAGAACTGAGTAATCAAAATAATGAAGTATTGGAGCCAGCTCAACCACAACGCTATCTACCAGAACAGAATTTAGAGTTGCCTCAAGGAGATTGGTTAATTATTCCTTTAATCGGCGTTCATACTCAACTGCAAAAAACTGCTACAGCAGAAGAAGCTTTAGAGACTGGAGTCTGGTGGGTGCCAGAGTTTGGTCAGCCTGGAGATTTAGATCAGCCCATGATTGTGGCAGGTCATCGCTATGGTTGGAAATGGTGGTGGAGAGATGACTACTGGAAATATCATTCTTTTTATAAATTGCCAGAGTTGCAACCAGGAGATACGATTGAGATTATCTCAGATCAACGCAAATGGGTGTATGAAATCTATGCTGGCGAGCAGGGTGAAGAAATCACTGATTATCAGGCTGATATTATTCTCTATACCTGTCAATTTTTAAGTTCTCCTATTAGAATTTTTAGGTACGGGAAGTTGTTAATAGATTAAACTAGATCACATCTAGTTAGTGGCACTATTTTCATGGTATTTTGCTTATCCTAAGCGCTTGACAAGCGCTATTTTTTCGATCATTATAAATCTATTGTCAATGTGCTATTTTGATATATTTTATTGTTCGTTAATCAATAAAAAGATTGATAAATAGCTACAATTTTTTAAAAAAATAAGTTGAAAAATAGCTTGAAAATGAACAGTTTTAGTTATCAAAAAAGCATTAATTAAATAAATGTTAAAGCTGCCCAGCTCACTACTTTCCCCTCAAATAAAAAGACTGATAGGTCAAGCAAAAAAGTACTTAAGCAAAGTGGTAATTGTAGCTAAAAAATGGGTTAAAAAGCTCACTAAATTGTTTTTAAATTTTTCTAAAAAATATGCGCCTAAATTTCTCACCAATTGGCTAAAGAACTCTCATGCCAAACTTTATACCCATGCGGTTGCCCTGAGTGTTGGGGTAGCTATGTTTGTAGTGGGTGTTTATGTAGGTATTTTTCATTATTTGTTGCCTGTCATTAGGGCTAATAGTGAAACTAAACACTACATGCCGTACAACGTGGGCATAGCTGATCCCGATATTTATACCACTGCTTTTAATCGTGGAGCGTCTAATGATCTGGACGGCTATGATGATGATAGTGGCGCGATCATTGCCACCGGCACCGAGGTTAGTCTAAATAAAGCTAGTGATTGGTGGTCAATAGATTATCAATATCAACAGCCGTTAAGTATTTATAATTACTCAAACGAACCAACGCCTACACCTGGTGGAGAGGGCACTACAGCCAACTTAAGTGCGGGCACCACGGTACAGATAACTGTCAATACTGCCAACTTGGTGGATGCTAGCAAACTCCAGGCAGACTGTGATGATTTAAGAATAGTTTATAGCGCTGATGGCACCAGTTTCACCGAGGTGGGGCGCAGTTACAGTGTGGCTAGAGATGCAACCGATTGTAGCGATAGTTATGCCACAACAGTGAGTTTTCCTCTGCAGGCGGATATTGTGGATGCAAGTAGTAGCGATGATTATTATTTGTATTATGGGAATGCCACAGCCAGTGCTCCTAGCAATCCAGTGGCAGGCTATGATATTCAGCGTTTAGGAGGTGAAGATGTGAGTGCTACTTTAGTTTGTCCATTTAATGGCAGTACCAATTGTTTGGGTAATAGTGGTACTGTTACACCAAGTACGGCTACTGGAGCGATTAGATATTCTGGGAATGGGGCGATACAAACCAATGGCACTTGGGATAGTCCAAATAAAATAATAGGACCAACTTTACCAGAAGTGTCTGAGTATACTATTGAGTTTTATTTAAGAAATACTGGTAATTTTAATACTTATGCTGGCGTTTATGGCGGGTGGGGTGGTTTTAATTCAGATGACATTAACTCTAATGGCAATAATCTTTTGACTAATCCTGGCTCTTTGGGAGGGATTAACACTGGAGATATAGGTTTAGACGATGGTAACTGGCATCATATAGCTTTTATATATGATGGGTCTTATTTTTCTATTTATCAAAATGGAGTTCGTATTAGTTATGTTGCGCGTCAGTTTAGTATACAGTCACAAAGTTTTTATATTGCTGCTAGAAATAATTATCGTGGTTTTAAGGGTGAATTTGACGAATTTCGTATTTCAGATACAGCTCGTTATACAGAAAATTTTACTCCCCAAACAACTCCTTTTGAATCAGATGAGTATACGCTAGTTCTTTATCATTTCGACGAAAATGGCGATGATCCGCGTAAAACTGGCAAAGCCATTGATGCCTCGGGCAACGGTAATCACGGCACAATTACTGGAGCAAAATATGTTGCTGGGCTGGTCGGGGTTGATGCTTCATCAACAGATCAAGGCAATGTTGCTGCTGGCTCTTATGCTTCCCACAATGGCGTTTTTCTTGAGGAAGGCACGACCAACAAGATTACCAATCCTTCGTTTGAGCACACCACTTTTAATACTAACTGGGGTTTGGATTATTTTAGACATGAGTTGGATAACTCTGCCTTTACAGCTGGAATGGCTAAGAGAAATGGAGGAGGGCCGTTTGCGGGAGGAGCAATGATGCAGGGAAAAACTAACTCAGAGGGCATTTCTGACTTAATAACAGTTGGAGTGGATTCGATAATTGGAGCATCGTCTTACTTTTATTTAAATATGGACTACAAACAGGGCGCAATCGTATTTTACGTAACTCCTGAGTGGAATGGAGATGACGGTTTAAATCACGTGTTTTGGTTTGCGCAGGGAAATCAACATTATATTAAAAAGCTCCCAGATGGCAATTTGGTATTTAAGAGAAATGTCTTGAATCAAGTTTCAACGAGTGTAGTAAATTGGATTGCTGGAAATACTTATTTAGTGGTGGCTAGATGGGATGATGATAATACTTTGGACGGAACTAATCACATGTCGCTAACAGTGGATGAAGTTCATGCCTTTGGGGATACGGTTGGTGGAGTAAGTAATATTACGGGAAGTATGTTTTTTGGGCAATATGCCACTGGCAGTGAGTCTGCTAATGCTATTATAGAAGGCTTCACCATCTATCGCCGTCCACTCTGGGACGGTGAATATGGCATCGATGTTGGCAACGGTGATGAAATCGAACAAATTTGGAATAATGGCTCAGGGCAAGACCCCACTCTTGTAACTGGAAGCTGGGATGTAGTTTTCTGCCTTCCTACCAATGCTAATACTAGTCAAGCACTTACCACCGGCACAGGCAATGCTTGGTCACATCCTCACTCCAGCAATAAACTCTACACCAGCACCACCAACACCGGTGGTTTTATGATGGCTGGCAACTATGAAACTGATGGTTGGAGCAGTATTGCCAGTGGTTCAAACTCTTTAACTCAAGATTTAATGGCTTACTGGAAACTAGACGATCTTACTTCGCCCACAGTAGACTCATCTGGCAGAGGCAACAATTTGACCGTCAGCGGTACTGTTGATACAGCTACTGGTATTCTCAGCAATAGCGCTGCTCCACAACAATCTGGAGTTAATCTGATGTATTTATTAAGCGGCAATACTGATACAGTTTTTGGGGATGAAAGCTTTTCTTTATCTGGCTGGGTGTATTTCGATCGCACCGATGTTGTCCAATATATTTTGTCAAAATATACTTCGGTTACGTCTGATAGTGAGTATCGAATTCGCTATGAATCATCTACCCAGAGATTTGTGTTTAGAGTTTATAGCGGTGCTAGTACAGTTGATGTAGTAGCTAATAATTTTGGTCCAGCCTCGATTAATACCTGGTATCACGTTACCGCCTGGTACGATGCTACTGCAGATCAATTAGGTTTAGCTATTAATGGAGTCAGTGATACCACCAGTCATGCTGGCGGTATAAATTCCGACGATAATCAATTTATTTTAGGCGCTTATTATGGGGGAACCGAGATCTATGGTCGAGTTGATGAGTGGGGAGTGTGGCGTCGAGCTTTATCGACCGAAGAAATTAGCCAACTCTATAATAGTGGCACTGGTTTTACCCATCCCTTTCCTGCAGCTGGTGTTACTGTAGAGTCATTAGCCACTGCTGAAAAGATTTTTGCTGGAGGGTATAAGTGGACTAATACTTCTGCCAATCAAGGCATTAAATATTCTTTATCTGGCTTAACTGCTGGGCAAAATTATGTCGTGCGTGGTTTGGCTCACAGCGATGGGACTGCCATTCCTAAGATTCAGATTTGGGATGTGACTAATGATGCAGAGATCACACAGCTGACTGCAGCTGATGCAACAGCTACCCGTGCTAATCCAGATGTGTTGCTGTTTACTTTTGAGTTACCAACTACCGATAGGTACGGTAGTGCTGCTGATTGTTCTGCGATAGAAGTGAGGTTGATTAATACGCAGGCAAGTGGGACTGTGTATTGGCATCAGATAGAGGTGTTGGAGAATAAAATTGATAATCCAAGTTTTGAGGCGGGAAGTGGTGCAACAGGATTATGGGTACCGGAAGGATGGACAAATTTGGGTTTAGATGAGGGAGAAGGTGTTGGTGAAATGGAAATAGTTTATTCGGGATCCAGATCTTTTAAAAGAGTAAATGCCGATTGGAATGAGTCAATTTATAGTTCTTATCCTGAGGTAGTGCTTAATAAATATTATGGTCATGGAATTTTTTATAGACAAACAGCTATCGCAACTGATGTTGCTGATTGGGATCAATCTCCGCAGGACGGAAGCACTCTTCAGAAAACAAATTTTAATACATCAAATATTAACTTATGGACAGAGTTTAAATATGTTGGAAAGGAGTGGAGGACCACTAATATCAATAACAACACTCTGTTTCTTAACGGTCAACTTAATGAGGGAAATAGTAATTATTTTGATGATGCTTATCTTATCTTACTTTCTGATGTTTCTTTAACTGTCACTCCC
>CAZTBN010000028.1:0-9372 GCA_964611955.1 uncultured Pseudomonadales bacterium
TTTGCACGTCAGCAAAATGCAAACCAGTGGTAGGCTCATCTAATAAATAAGTAATGTGATCGGTGCGACTGATAGCTAATTCTCGCGAGATTTTAACTCGCTGTGCCTCTCCTCCACTTAAAGTTGGGGCTGGTTGACCTAATTCCAAATAACCTAAACCGACATCCATTAAAGTTTTCAATTTTTGTCTTAAGTTACTATGATTTTGAAAAAAATGATATGCTTCTTCTACAGTGAGTGCTAAAACTTGAGCAATATTCTTGTCTTGATATGTAACCTGCAAAGTTTCTTGATTATATCTTTTCCCCTGGCAAACATCGCATTTGACATACACATCTGCTAAAAATTGCATTTCAATTTTAAGCTGTCCATCACCTTTACAAGCTTCACAGCGTCCGCCTTTAACATTAAAACTAAAACGTCCTGGTTTGTAACCCCTAATTTTAGCCTCTTTAGTATTGGCATAAATTTGTCTAATATAATCAAAAATTTTAGTATAAGTGGCTGGATTGGAGCGAGGAGTTTTACCAATCGGACTTTGATCAATTAATTTAACTCTAGTAATTTCTGAAGGAATGGTAATGGCATCGATCTCTCCTGCTTTTTCTTGACTCTGGCGTTTTAAATGATTGAGCAGATGTTGATACAAGGTGTCATGAATCAGAGTTGATTTTCCAGATCCAGAAACACCAGTGATGCAGGTTAATTTATTCAAAGGGAATTTAACATCAATATTTTTTAAATTATGGTGACGAGCACCGGTGATGACAATATTATTGGCAGAGGGACGATCGGTTAAAAGTTCTTGTTCTCTGGTAACAGTTTTTTGACCAGATAAATATTGGCCTGTTAAAGTTTTAGCTTTTTTTATTTCAGTAATAGTGCCTTGGGCAACAATGTTACCGCCCTTTTTTCCTGCCCTTGGTCCAAAATCAACTATTTCGTCTGCAGCTTCAATCACTTCTTGATCGTGTTCGACCACTACTACCGAGTTACCTTGGTCTCTGAGATTTTTTAAAGTGTTAATTAAGCGATGATTGTCGCGTTGATGTAGGCCAATAGTAGGTTCGTCTAGAATATATAAAACACCAGTTAAGCCGGTGCCAATTTGTGAGGCCAGGCGAATTCGTTGTGCTTCTCCGCCAGCTAACGAGCCTGCTTCTCTACTTAAAGTGAGATAGTTTAAACCTACTGAAGATAAAAAAGTTAAGCGAGTAATAATTTCTTTTAAGATAGATTGAGCAATGACTGCTTCTTTAGCATTAAAAATATTATTATTTGATAGAGATTTGGTCCAATCTAAACAATCAACAATGGTAAGATCTGTGACTTGTGCAATATTTAACTCATTAACACTCACGGATAAGGCTTTAGGTTTAAGCCGAGCCCCATGACAAGCAGGACAGATAACCTTTTTTTGATATTTTTCTAGTTCATGTTGAATAAACTCACTTTGTGTTTCTTCGTAGCGTCTTTCTAAGTTAGTGATAAAACCTTCCCACTCTTTATAGATAGTTGTGGTTTTGCCAAATCTATTTTCTCCAGTAACTTGATAAATTTTATCAGTGCCATGTAATAATTTAGTTTGAATCAACTCAGGTAGTTGCTCAAAAGGAGTTTCGCGAAAAGCAAATTGTAAAGAGGCGTCATGTTGCTTGGTTTTTAAGTTAGCTATCTCAGTTTCCAGCACTGCTTTGACTGTGCGACTAAACCAGCTATCACTACTGAGCATGCGGGCAAAAGGAATAATGGCCCCTTCGCTTAAAGTGAGTTCAGGAGCAATAATCTTATCAGGGTCTACTTCTAAAATTGAACCTAGACCATTACAAGTTTCACAAGCACCCTCAGGAGAATTAAAAGAAAATAAACTGGGCTCAAGTTCTTGCAGAGAAATGCCACACTCGCTACAGGCTAATTTTTCACTAAATAGAAAATCACTAAACTCTTTGGGATTTTGCGGAAAAGTAAAACTGTCATCTTTAATAAAACTCGCAATCACTAAACCATCAGCCAGTTTTAGTGATTGTTCAATTGACTGATTTAAACGACTACGAATGATTTGTTGTTCTTGATCATTATTAAGTTGCTCTTTAGAAACGGTTAATCGATCAACGACAACCTCAATATTGTGTTTATTAGTTTTAATTAAGGTTAAATCAGTATCTAAATGATAAATATTTTGATCAATACGAGCGCGGCTGTAGCCCTGTTGCTGGAGTGAGGCAAGGAGTTCACTAAACTGGCCTTTACGATTGCGCACTACTGGCGATAATATCATCAGCCGCGCCGGACTTGCCTGGGCTTGTTGGGCGAGCTCTGCCATGACCTGATCTAAAATTTGATCAATACTTTGCGTAGAGATTTCTTTACCACATTCGGGACAGTGGGGATGGCCTACCCTAGCAAATAACAATCTAAAATAATCATAAATTTCAGTAATCGTGCCTACAGTAGAACGTGGATTATGAGAAGTTGTTTTTTGATCAATAGAAATAGCTGGCGACAAACCTTCAATTTGATCGACGTCAGGCTTATCCATGACTCCTAAAAACTGGCGTGCGTAAGAACTAAGTGATTCCACATAACGACGCTGGCCTTCTGCATATAAAGTATCAAAAGCTAAAGTTGATTTACCACTGCCTGATAATCCAGAAAAAACCACCAATTTATTTTTAGGAATGGCGAGATTAATATTATTTAGGTTGTGCTGTCTAGCCCCTTTAATAATGATGTGAGTCAGTGGTGAGATTTCAGTTTTTTGCTTGATCATAGAAACATTTTTCCAGAGTATTAAATTGTTTTTTTTCTTATTGTTAAACTAAAAATTTAACTAAAGCGAAGTAATGATTATAACGGAAAAGTGATGAAAAATCACGGATAATGAGTTGGAAAAAAGTTTATGCCATCAATGACAAAAATAAAAAATTAAGTATTTTTTATTTTTTCAACTTGTTGAATTTCTGCAATTTTATCTCTTAAAATAGCTGCTAACTCAAAATCTAGATCACGAGCTGCTTGGCGCATTCTTTTACTGAGTTGATTAGTGATCTTATTTCTGTCTTGAGGTGTTAATTGCTTGGGATTAATAGTGGCTAAATTAATTGTTTCTTTAGCCGAGACCTTAATGATTAACTTACCTGTTTGATTAGTAGTGTTTTCTGTTCCTTCTTTTACTCTGTTTAATAATTTTTTTCTAATCGGTTTACTGATTGATTGAGGAGTGATGTGATGTTTGTGATTGTATGCTTCTTGAGTGCGACGTCTCCGTTGGGTCTCTTCAATAGCAGTCAGCATTGCTTGCGACATAGAATCAGCATATAAAATTGCTAAACCTTGTTCGTGGCGTGCTGCCCTGCCCATGGTTTGAATCAAGGCTGTGTCAGATCGTAAAAAGCCAGTTTTATCAGCATCTAGAATTGCTACTAAACTAACTTCTGGTAAATCTAGACCTTCTCTGAGTAAGTTGATGCCCACAACAACATCATATTTTCCTGATCTTAAATCATCCAAAATATCTGAACGATCCAAAGTTTCAATCTCACTATGCAGGTAAGCTACTTGAGGATATTTTATCTTTAGTTTATGACTGGTATTAATCGTTTTAGCCAGATTAGTAATCATGGCTTTTGAGTAATATTTGGTCTTAATTTTACCTATTTTTATCTTATCAATTGGTAAATATTTGGTTGTTAAGCTGGCTTGGGTAGAATCATGATTGTCTTCTAAATAGTTAGTGATTAATTTATCAATTTTATTTTTATCGTTGAGATATTCAGCCAAATCTTCTGCCATTTTTTTAGTTAAGGTGGTGACTAGCACTCTTTGACCAAGGGTGACCCGCTCAATAATTTCAATAATTAAATCTTGAACTTGATTGCCGATAGGTCTAAGTTCAATTTTAGGATCAACTAACCCAGTGGGTCGAACTAACTGTTCAATGACTCGCTGCTTGCTTTTATCAATTTCCCATTTTTTGGGAGTGGCAGAAACATAAACTGTTTGTTGAGTTTTATTTAAGAACTCAGCAAAATCTAAAGGTCGGTTATCTAAAGCTGAAGGTAATCTAAAACCATATTGAATCAATGTTTCTTTGCGAGAGCGATCGCCATTAAACATGCCTCCAATTTGAGGAATAGTCATATGACTTTCATCAATAATCGTTAAAAAGCTGTTTTTATTGAAACGCTCAATATTCGCTTTGAAATAATCAATTAGCGTGTAAGGTGGTTCTCCAGGTTGTCTGCCATCAAAGTAACGAGAATAGTTTTCAATACCATTTACAAAACCAAATTCTTGAATCATTTCCAAATCATAATTAACCTTTTTATTTAAACGATAAGCTTCCAACGGTCTGCCTGATTTTTTTAAAACTTCAGTTTGCTTAGCTAAATCTTGTTTAATAGCTGCAAAAGATTGTTGCTGAGTTTGAGGATCAACAATATAGTGTTTGGCAGGATATAAAACAAAACGACCCTTGTGATCAGTTAAAGCTTGCTGTTCTGATAAATCTTTGATCGTTATGCCACTGATAGGATCTATTTCTTTGATTTCAATAATTCTATTTTCTAAAGTTTCAATACTCAGCGCAGTATCTAAATATGCAGGCCAGACTTGAATAGTATCTCCCCTAACTCTAAAAGTACCTCTTTTAAACTCAGTTTCACTCCGCTCATATTGAAGATTAGCTAATTGGAGTAAGAGTGTTTTTTGAGCAATCAGCTCACCTTCGATTAACTCAAAAATATGTTCTTTGTATTCTGCTGGATTACCTAAGTTGTAAATACAAGACACTGAGGCAATCACAATCACATCAGGGCGAGTCAACAAATTAGTCGTGGCAGCTAATCTTAATTTATCAATCTCATCATTAATTTGAGCCTCTTTTTCAATATAGGTATCGGTGGCAGGAATATAAGCTTCAGGCTGATAATAATCATAGTAACTAACAAAATAAGTAACCGCGTTATTGGGGAAATAATCACGAAACTCTTGATAAAGCTGAGCAGCTAAGGTTTTGTTATGAGCAATGACTAAAGTGGGTTTTTGAGTTTGCTCAATCACATTAGCCATAGTAAAGGTTTTACCAGAACCAGTTACACCTAATAAAACTTGATGTTCTAGATTTTGCTTCACTCCTGTGACTAGTTGTTCAATGGCCTGAGGTTGGTCGCCAGTGGGCTGATAATTAGATTTAAGCTGAAACTTCATAAATGATGAGTTAGACTTGAGAATAATTGGCTAGTAATTGGCTAAAGATAAGTTCTATTTAGAAATTTAGGTTAATATATTATAATCCAGTGGTACTAAAATAAAAACTTAAGCTGTAAAATTAGGCTAATAAGCGCTGGTAGCTCAGTTGGATAGAGCGACTGCCTTCTAAGCAGTAGGTCGTGAGTTCGAATCTCACCCGGCGCACTTAAAGATTAAAAAAATTAAAAATAAGGTGTCTGTAGCTCAGTTGGTTTAGAGCGTCCCCCTGTGGAGGGGAAGGTCGCGGGTTCGAGTCCCGTCAGATACCCAGAGGTAAGTTAAAGTGATTTTTCATACCTGCCTAGCTTCGCGTCTGACGGTACTTTCCAATCACTTTAACTTATTTTTACAATAGTTCTTCAAACCTACTTAGTTTTCCGTTCAATGGTATTTCAAAATCACTTTAATTTGATATTGACGCCGTTGCAAAACACCGTCGCAGTATAGAACTGGGCTAAAATAATTAATGAACTTGAAGCTCATCTAGTGGGATATATAACTGAACAGGATTAAACTAATAATAAAGAAAAAGAGCAATATTAAAATTAAATGCAATTTTGATATCTGAGTAATAAGATAAGTAATATTTCCTATAAAAAAACCATAATATTTCACTAAATAATAATGAAAACTTTTTTTATAGTAATTGCTGACATCACTATTTTTGGTTGTTTTACCCCAATGATGAATTATTTTTGCATTTGCTAACATCCAAATCTCTTTATTCATTTGTAACACTCTCCTACACAAATCAAACTCTTCAAAATATAAAAAGAAGTGCGGATCAAATTTTCCAATATTTTTAAATAATTCTTTTGGAATTACAAATGCTGTTCCAGGAACAACCTCAACCTTTCTAACTTTGGTTTTATCTACTGTAGTTAGATTAAATTTTTTAGCCACTGGATTATTTGACCAAATTTTATGAAAAATTGAATGTGCTGCAATGGCTCTTAATGGCGTCAGCGTTAATGCCCCCTGTGATCCAAATATTTTTTTATTTGAATGGATTAAAGTTGGGGCAACAATCCCACACTGTGAATTTGATTCAATAAATGTAATTAATTCATACAAACAGTTTGGTTGTAAAATTGTGTCTGGATTAAGAAAAAAAAGATATTTCCCCAGGGCTTGTTTTACACCCAAGTTATTACCCCCTCCATACCCTAAATTTTTTTTAGCTTGAATATACTTTACTTTTTTATATTGTTTTAATAAACGGTACTTAAACTTATGATCGCTACCATTGTCCACCACAATAACCTCGAAAAGAAATTTTATTTTTTGAGAATAGATACTTTTAAGACATTCAAAGAGAATGTCTTCTACTTGATAGTGAACTACTATAATCGATAATTTTGCTTTCATTTATTATTCGAGTATAGCACCTGTAATCAACATCAAGAACTTCACTAAATGTGTGGATAGAAAATGCACAGCAATTTTTTTATAAGCCTGCAATTCTATATTTGTTTACATTATAAATTTTTCCCCTACAGATGATTCAAACTATGATGATTCTGAGTTAGATGCAGAACTATCAAGATTTGGATTGTTCTAGATGAAGAGCTGCTCTTGTCTCTGCAGTTACCTCTTCAGGTGTTTTACCACTAACTGGAATTACTGTTGTCTCAACATCAATGAATTTTAAAGCCTCTATCATTCTGTCTTGAGTCCTTAGATCTCTCATAAATCTGGAACCTGCAGATATTTGCACTTGTGCCAGATAAGCAGCTACAGTTTCATCTTGTAAGAATTCAAGAATTTCTTCTCGGCTTGGTTTTTCATTTTCGCCTAATTTTTCTTTTAACAGACCTTTAAAATGTTCCAAATCAAAATTTTCCAAAGAAGCTACATCATCTTCTCTAGCTGTACCATTTTCAGAACACAAAAATTCGATAATTCTGTTAATAGTTCTTTTTTTTGCTTCTTCTGGGGTCATGGCTAGATAAACTGACTCAATATTATTAATACCTTGCAAACATCGGGCTTGATCAACAGTTCTAGGATAACCACTAATAACAACCGGTGTATGTGCTTTTCCCTGCCTATCTAGCCGTTGTCTTTGTGCTCTCAGTCCGAGTAAAAGGATAAGAGTCACCACTTTATCAGGTATATAGTGTTGATCAGCTCCTGGTAAATCCCAAGATTGAATAACCTCTTCCCAATGTTCAAACCCCTTAGCTCTACCAACTACACCCGCAGTGCCAGTTTCAAATGCCTCAAGGTCTAATTGACCCAAAGTGGTATTTTTACCTGCACCAGAATGTCCTCCTAGATTAATCATAGTCTGATCTCTAGGTTCACCTTCAAATTTATTGAGTTCTTGAACAACTTCTTGTCTTAATGACTCTAATTTTTCATCATCGATTAAACTTTCGACCATTTGATAATAATGAAATAGAAGATCGGCTAATATTTTTTGATAGGATTTAAGTTCTGTTATTTTATTAGAATTTTTGTTTTCTTCTGCCAATTGAATCTCTTGTCTCAGTTGAGTACAAGCATCATAATTAATCATTAGAATACGATGAGCATGAGAGGGATCAACTGAGGGACTAAGTAATGTTTGAACTAGATTATGAAGTTCTTCAGTTGGTTGTGGCTCTTGAGATTCAAATTGACTCAACAAAAATTGTTGCATCACTTTACCTAAAGAATCTGGATCAAAGTAATTGCTATGCGAAACAGATTGAAGTTCTTTATTAAATTCATCTGCCCACTCTGATGGATCGATAGGTTGTTCTGGAATATGTTGATTTTGTTCTGGTTGGTTTTGTTCTGATGTTAGAGCCATAATGGTAAAGAAATTTTATTGATAATAGTTTTTTTATTGTAATATATAAATAACAATAAAAATACATCAAAATTAATAAATCAAATACTTACTACTCTTTTTAAGAGTAATAGCTGCCAATAAAATGATGTTTAAGTCTGAAATTTTGAAATTGAACTCTTTGTTAAATTTTTTTTAGATCAATCACTAAACCTCTTTTTACTTGAGGAAAGTTTTATTCTTCAACTTTAGGAATTTTAAACCAAAAAGTACTGTCCACTCCAGGATCACTATCAATGCCGAATTCTCCTCCTAATTTTTCCACAGCTTTCATAACAATTCTTAGACCAAGTCCAGAACCAGGAATTTGTAGTTCTGTGGCAGTATGTTTTTCAAGTCTGACCTTAGCTTTTTCTAGATCTAATAAACTGTTAATTTCTTCAGGAGTCATGCCATCTCCTCGGTCAGTGATACTAATGAGATAATAGTTATCTTCTCTAGTAATAGAGACTTCACATGTTGGCAAGGTATTTCTCTGATAAAAATTACTTCTTTGATCAAGTTTTTTACCATATTTAACCACATTGCTCAACAGATTATTTAAAATGACTCTCAATATAGCCGGAGAACCCATCACTCTTGTTGATTCAAAAGGAGTTGAGAAATCAATCTTAAGCTGAGTATCTTGATAATCTTGAATAATATCTTCAGTAATCTGAGTAAGATCGATTGGTTGCAAAACTAAAGTATCTGCTTCTAGTTTTGCAATTTCTTGATAATCAGCGCAAATTGTACCTAATTTAGTCAATGTAAATTGCATAAAATTAAGCTTATTGTCGGGAAAATAATTATCCAGAAATTGAGCAATAAAAATATCTATTTCATTAGATCTTGGTCTCACTAGTGGCATTAAGAATTTAAATTGTTCTTGCAGTTGTATCAGCTTTTTTAAAATAAATATATTTAATAAATTAAAATATTTTGTTTCAATCAGCGCTTGTTGTTCAGGAGTTAATAGTGGAGGAGCTGGTTCTCCTGCAATAGACTTTTTATGTTGCTGACGAGCTTTTTTTAAAGGAACAATTTGTGCTAAGAATTCTAGCCTTTGTTCTTCACTGATTTTATCCTGATTAATTTCTTTTTTACCATCTCTACATTCTTCTAAAATTTGAAAAATTTTTTTTAGAGTTGCTAAAAAAAATTGAAATTCTTGAGTTGTGCACTCTTCATTTTCTTCAGTCGCGCTTTCCCCACTTTCTTCAGTTACGTTCTCTCCACTTTCTTCAGTTGCGCTCTCTTCACTTGTTTGAGTTGTGGCTTTTTTTTCTAATTCATCTCGGTAATTT
>CAZTBN010000029.1:0-9290 GCA_964611955.1 uncultured Pseudomonadales bacterium
TGGTTGTATCATGATTTTATATGAAAATAAAAACCTTCCTGCTTTTGGTACCTCTTTTTTTATTAATTAGTTTAGTTACTCCTGTAATTTCTCATGCTGCTGAGACAGAACCAGTAGCAACTCAACCATCTTTTTTTTCTAGAATTCAAGAAAGTATTGCTTATTTCTTCACTTTTGGGACAGAGCAAAAGATTGAAAAATTAGATACTTTGGCAGAAAAAAGATTGAATTTAGCTCAAGATATGACTGAGCAAGACACTGATGCGGATATTCAAGAACCCTTGCAAAATTATCTGGAGCTTAAGGACAAACAAAATAATTTATTAAAGAAAATTGATAATAATCAAGTTTTAAATCAAGTTCAGGAAAGAACAATTGCGCAACAGCAAGTCATGGAACAGCTAAAAAATAGAATCGATGTCAATGGTAAAGAAGGAGTGATGCAAGTTCAAGAACAAGTTGTTAATCAAGTAGCAGAAAGAATTATTGAAAAAAATGGTACAGAAGGAACCACTGAATTTTTTCAAAAAGTGGAACATGTTTGGGCACCAGGAACAGCACCTAAAGCTGGTGAATCTGCCAATGGTAATGCTGGCGTAGTCATTGAAGGAGGGACAATGCAATTTGCTCCCGGCACAGAAGGAACTGGCACTGCTGGTCCAGATATTCAAACTACAGTAATTAAAAGTGATGGTGGAGCTGGACAACAAAATAATAATTCTGGTCCAGGACAAGTGATTGAGAACACGGTTGACACTAATGGTCAAAAACCATAGTTAAGCAAGTTGATTTTTTCAGTCTAAGTTTTTTTAATAAAAATTTTATTATTTTAGCAATTTAGGTAGATTTCTCTGTATTTTCCTCTCATTCTTGATTTTGTTTGAGTTTGGCAGATAATATGCGTCAAGATGATCATCATCCGTTTGATTATAAAAATAGTCACATTTTTAGCTTTAATCTTCATTTTATTCCTTGTTGCTTGGCAACTTGATCAAAAATTTCATTTGTTCACTGCAGAAAAACTCGAGCCTTTTAATGGCTTTAAGACTGTTCTTGATGAGTTTCCTCAAGATCAAAAAAGTTGCGAACAACAGCAGGGAGAATGGCACAAACTTGGCCTAGGTGCTAATGAAGAATGTAATATATTAGCTACTGATGCTCGACAAGCCTGTGCTGATTCTGAAGAATGTGAAGGTTATTGCTTGGCTCAATTAAGCGAGCCAGAGTTGTTAAAAGCTCAGCAAAATAAAATTGTCACCACCAACGGTTATTGTAGTGAATGGCTTAAGGTTGTTGGTTGCCAAGTTTTTGTGCAAAACTCGGTTGCTTATTATGTTTGCATTGATTAATTTTTATTATTAAAAATATGAACACGAAAAAATTTGTGATTTTACATAGTAATGACATGCATGGTGATTTATTGGCTGAAGTTTCTGGCGAGCCAGGAGAACTAATTGGAGGGCTAGCTTTACTTTCTGGCTATATTAATCAAGTCAGAAAAGAAGAAGAAAATGTTTTTTATGTGATTTCTGGAGATATGGTTCAAGGTTCATTAATTGATGCTGAATTTAAAGGTATTTCTACGATTGAAATTATGAATTATTTAGCGCCTGACGTGGTGGCGTTAGGTAATCATGAGTTTGATTATGGTCTCCCCCATTTATTATTTTTGGAAAAGATGGCTAACTTTCCAATTGTAAATGCTAATCTTTATATTAAGCAGTATCAAAAAAGATTAATGAGTCCCTACAAAATTATTAATAAAGCTGGCTTTGATGTGATGTTTACTGGTATTCTGACTGAGAAAATTATTGATGTGCTCAAAATGGATGATTTAATTGGTAGCTTTATTTCTTTGGAAGAAGCTTCCAGCGAAGTGGGCAAAATTACTGGTGCTTACAAGAATGATGATATTGATCTGACTATTTTACTAACTCATATTGGTTATGAAGCTGATAAAAAATTGGCAGCTATGCTTAAGCCAGAATGGGGAGTTGATTTAATTATTGGCGGCCATTCTCACACTATTTTAGAACAGCCAGCCAAAGTGAATAATATTTTAATAGCTCAAGCTGGAGTTGGCACTAATCAAATTGGTCGGTTTGATATTGTGGTTGATGATGACACTAATAGTATTGTTGATTACAAATGGCAATTAATTCCGATTAATAATCGTTTAGCAAAGGCTGATAAAAATTTAGTGAAGTTTATTAACTCTTTTAAAACTACTGTTGATCAGAAATACAACTCCATTATTTCTAAATTTACGCGAAAATTAACTCATCCCAAACGAGAAATAGAAACTAGTTTAGGTAATTTAATCGCTGATGTCTTTGCTCATAATTGTGAATGCGATGTAATGTTAGTTGGTGCTGGATCAATCAGAGTTAAGGAGTTAGGTCCAGCAGTAAGTTTAGGTGAGTTGAGAGCTTGTTTTCCTTATGATGATGTTTTGCATCGATTTATGATTACTGGTTGGCAAATGAAACAGATTTTTAATCATATCATGAGAAATGAAAATCGAGATGGCGAAGGAGAATGTTATCAGGTTAATGCTGGCATTCAAGCAGTACACGATGATAAGCTTAACCAGCTAAAAACATTAACAATTGGTAAGAATGAGATTGAAAATGATCAAATTTATCGTGTGGCTATGCAAGGTTTTCACTATGCTAACTGCCAAGCTTATTTGAATATCTCAACTGAAGAGTTGTTAAAAAATGAACATAAAATAGTAACTACATCCGCTCAATCGGTTTTAGAAGAATATTTAAGAAATCATCAAAATATTAATAGTAAACTTGAAAAAAGGTTGGTTTACCTTTCTTAAAAATATGAAAATCATTATCTTAATCGCATCTGTATTAATCATTACCAGCGCTTATTTTATTCAACAACATCGCCAAGCAACAATTCTTGATCCAGCTATGCCGCTTGTTCCCCCCAGAGAAGAACAGCAAAATCTTAATAATCAACAGTCATTATTAGCTCCAGAAGAAGAATTGATCTACAATTTTTTTGCTTTGATTAATAATAAAGAAATTCCAGAAGCTATTACTTTAATGTCACCTAATTTAGTTCCAGATGATGGTGCTAAACAAGCTTGGGGAGTACAGTTTAATGCCATTAAGTCAATTCATATTTTATCAATTCAGGAAACCAATCAGGAAATGTGGACTGATATTAGTAAGGAATACGAAGTAATTTTAGAAGCTTATGTCGATGAAGCAGCTGCTACTGCTGTTATCCCCTATTATGGTTGGGCAGATAATCCTAATGTTCGTTTCATCACTGTTTGGCAGGGTTCGGATAATCGCTATTATATTGATCAAATCGGTACTGGCCGATAATTTACTAATTTGAAAAAAGGAAAAAATGACACAAAATATTACCTACTCAGAATTAGTTTACCTTTTGGCAGATAAATTAGTTTCAGAAAGAGCAAGATTATTTAATGTTGACTCTCATTTCAGCCAAGAAAAAATTGCCACCAAACCTTTATCACAATTGATAGTCACAGCAGCTTTAGCCCAGTTAGTTAATGATGGCTATCTGAAGCTTGAAGTTAAAGATGTTAAAAAATTGCTTTTTTTCCCAGGAAAAGCAGTTTTTGGTTCACGTTTAAAAAAAGAATTAACTCAGTCTAGTTCGATTGAGTATAAGCTATGGAATAATTTTTTTAAAGAAATTAAAGTTGCTGACGGCGTTTATAACTTGTTAAGTGAAGATGTTGCTTCTCCTTGGAGTGCCATTGTCACTTTGGTAAAAGAAAGTTTGGTAACTAAAGGTTTATTGACTAAGCAAAAAGGTAAAACTATTTTTTCTTTAGCTACTTATGCTTTAGTCACTAATAGAGTTAACGAGTGGCAGGATAAATTAAGTTCGATTCAAACAGAGATTGAAAAAATTTATGTTAATACAGAGATGAAAAAATTAATCATTACTGCTGTTGATAAAGGCATAGCAAGTAGAAAAGAACAACCAGAAGGATCTGATCTCGATTAAAGATTATGGAAAAACTGATTATTTTCACTCCGCTAATAATTTTTTTTCTAGCGATCATATCTTTATTTTTAGGATTTTTAGTGGTTGTTATTAGACTGTTATTGCCATCATCAGTAAACTCGAATAGGAATAAATTTTTAGAAAAAATATTAGAGCCTAATCTCAATACTAAATTATCTCGATCAGTCAAAAAGTTTTTAGGTTTAATTAATAAATTCAACGGCTGGGGGTTATTTGGTTTTATTTTATTAATGATTGGTTTTATCTTAACTCCCATTCTTATTGGATTGCCCATGATGGTTTTAGGTTGGCTGATCATTAGTTTTAGTTTTGTGAAACGGTTTACCTGGATGATTCCGGACTCAGCCAAGCAAACTGTGAAAACAGGAATAGACCAAGTTATCAGTGCTCCAGCAACCAAAAGTTTACTACAGATTGTGAAAGCCATGCTTAAACAAGCAGTTATTATTTTTTTAATTTTATTTGCGGGATATATCCTTATTAGCAAAAAAATTGGTTGGTGGTAACTGTTGATGATTGCTAAAAAAAAGAAAAAGATTTATTTATCAATCTTTTATTTGCTTCATAGCGCTGCTTGGTGTATAATCAATATTACAAACAAAAAGATAATACATTGGTGAGATAGAATAAAAGAAGTTGCATTAAGTCAGACCGCGAATAATATTTTTCATTAGACTTTTTTTATTTCTTCTAAAAGCTTTTTAAGCTTTTGTGTAAATAGGCATAACAGCCCCAATTTTTGATTTGATAACTGCAGATTGATGTTCAACATCTAGTTGAACTGTTGTAATTGTGTCTCAGATTAATAGACACATAAATATAAAAGTAACATTATGAAAAAGTTAATGAAATTACATAACCAAAGCGCTCAATTAATTTTTAATGCGTTTGTTAGTGCTGGTGTAGATGCTAAAATTATTTCTAGCAGATTTAATTTAATGCAAATAGAGTATCAAGGAAAAAGCTTTTTTCTTAAAGGTACCTCTTTTTCGGTAAACCCTCAACCTTCATGCATTATTGCTAATAATAAGTTTTTAACTAAAAAAGTTTTAAAATTAGCTAATATTTTATATCCTAAAAGCTATCTGGTTCAAACTCCTAAGCAAGCGAGGAAATTAATTGCTGAAAAGCAACTGTTTCCTTTAGTAATTAAACCTACCGAGGGGGCACATGGTAATCGTGTTTATGCCAATATTGAATCTTTGGCTGAGCTTGATCAAATCATTAAATACATTTTTCCTACCAAAGAAAAAACAGATGCTTTAATCGAAGAATATGTTCAAGGAAAAGATTATCGTGTGTTTGTGATTGGTAATAAAGTGTCAGCCATTATGGAAAGAATTCCTGCTCATGTGATTGGAGATGGAGTGAGTACTTTAAGACAGTTGGTGACAAAGTTTAATCAAAATCCTTTAGTTGGTAAAAAATATGAAAAACCAATGTGTAAAATTATTTTTAATGGTGAAGTCAAACGAATGCTGAATAAAAAAGGCATTAATTTAGGCTATGTGGCTAAAAAAGATGAACAAATATTTTTAAGACAGAATGCCAACATTAGTACCGGTGGTATTGGACGAGATGCAACTGATGATGCGCCAGCAATTGTGTCACAAACAGCGATTAAGGCAGCCCAGGCTATTGGTTTAAATATTACTGGAGTTGATATCTTATATGATGAAAAAACAGAAAAAGCTTATGTGTTGGAATTAAATGATCAGCCTGGCGTTGATATTCATCATTTTCCAGTCAGTGGCTCTGTTCAGAATGTGGCAACAGATATTGTGGATTATATTTTAAGAGTCAACAACAATCAGCTCGATCAAAAAATTACTACTAAAAAGTATAATTTTGAAAAATTTCCAGATACTTTGATTTATAATTAATTCGCTTCGCTTTTTTCTGACGGGTTATTTAATCAGAATTAAGGTAAAATAGCTTAACGACATAAATTGGAATGTTTATGAATCAAGAGCACCAATCGGTAGATGAATCTCCAGTCGCTATTAATATTCGCCAGTTATTAAAGGAATATCAATCATCATTGGGTGAATTTGAACTTGTTAGAGTAGAGGGCGGTTATATAGTGAGATTAAAAGATAGACCAGTATCTCCTGAAAAAAACTGGTTACTAGTCGATTTTGATGATACTTTGGTAGCTACTTCTGAAGCAAAAAAATTGCGGACATCGTTACTGCAAAAAGTGTTAGCTGAATCTGGTCCTACTCTTAATATTGAAGAGGTAACCAGTTTATTAGAACAAGCAGAGCAATTATATTTAAGATTAAATCAGGATCAGTTTTATAATTCAGAGCTCCACATCCAAGTTTTAAGCATGATTCTAGATGCAATAAATCCGGATTTAGATGACAAAGTTAAATTAATTGAAATTTTTCGAAAATCTTATTTTAATCCTGAGGCCTATCCTGTTATGGTGCAGGTGTTAGAACAGTTAAGTGCTAATACAGTTGAGATTCATGAGCAGGACTTTAACATAGCTATTTTGACCTTTGGTAAACCAGATTTTCAGTTAGCTAAAGTATTAGCTTATTTAAAAGATCATCCTAAAGTTATGATTGCTGAGATTTGGCTAACGCAAGTTGAAAAAGGTGATTTTTTGCAAGAAGTAGTTAAGCAAAAATTAAGTTTGGGTTTAAATTTAAATTCTTCATCTGATGTAGATAAGCCAAAGAAACCAAACATTATTTTTATAGATGATGCACCGGAACAGTTGGCATCGATGGAGACAGCAAGATCAACAATTAAAGAAAATTTTACTGTTGCGACTTTACGTTCTCTACATCCTGATACTAAAAATACCAAACAGCCAATTATCGATCATGAATCAACTCTAAATTTTGCTAATGGGTTAACGGTTGAAGAAGTTGTTTCAAAGTTAAGCAGTATTTGATATTATTTAATGAATAATTATTAATTATTGATTAAAATATGGCAGAATATCAGCTAGCGGCAAAACCAGAATTACAAGATTGGGATAAATTCAGAGAAGTAATCTCAGCAAAAATAAAAAATTTAAGTGAGATATTGATTGATCTCAAAGTTATAATTAATAATCCAGAATTAACTCCAGAATTTGTATCTAAGATTAAAGCTCAAATAGTTTTAATTGAAGCTAGCATTACAATTCTTGAAGGTCTTTTTGATTTTCAAGAGAGTGATCCTTCTAAGATAAGTTAAATTTTTTCTTTTTCTAGCAATAAATTGTCTGATCTCTTTTTGGTCCAGTAGTAATCATAAATGGTGTTGCGCCTAAGGATAGCGAAATAAATTTAATATATTGTTGTGCTGCTTTAGGTAACTCTCGTAACTTTTTAGCCTTCTTCACCGCTTCCCCATCCCAAGCAGGTAACTCTACCCAGACTGGTTTGACTTTATCTAAATACTCTTGATCTGGTCGATATTGCACTTCTTTGCCATCAATCGTATAAGCAACACAAACCTTGATGGGCACTTCAGGATAACTAATATCCAGATGAGTCATAATTAATTCTTCAGTATGGCTGACAGCAAATAAAAATGACAGCATTGGTAGATCAATATGAGCAATATCTCTCGGTCTGCCCGTGGTTGCACCATATTCGTTAGCATCTTTTCTAATGCGCTCTGCCAACTTTTTATTCATAGCTGTTGGCAAAACTCTAGAGCCAACACTGGAAGTATAAGTGGCTTTAATGGTGGCCGCCTTAACTGCTAACTCATTAGGATTAATCATGCCTTCACTTGAAGAAAAAATACCATCATAATCACAATTAGACGCTGTCACATCTGGATAAACTCCCCAACGTTTATCTAATCCTAAAGCTTGTGCCTTTTCAATCACAAATGCTACTTCAGTGTTATGCCAGCTAAGATTTAAGAAATTATTCACATTTTGAATATAAGGTTTTAAGATTTTTCTGGATTTTTCTAATCTGGCTAACATGGTTTTGAGAGAACCCAATTTAATATTGTCTTTTTCTAAAAGCGGAATTTCAATTGCTGCTATTTTAAAGCCGCAACCGGAAATTAACTGTTGATATAGTTTGTAATGATCAGTAAATTTTTCTTTCCAGTTACGGCTGATCAAATCACGCATACGTAATGGTTGTCGATAAATAACATCAGCATAAGCTGGAGCAATGCCTCTACCAGTTGCGCCCTTGCTACCGGTTGATCTCATTTTTAAGACTGCCTCAAAAGCCCGGTGGGTATCAAGACACAAAAATGCCATTTCATCAATCATTAACTTAGCAGGCAAGGTTTTAGTTTTTAAAATGCGATTCACCATTTTGATTTCAGTGACTAAATCTTCTGGATGGATCACCATTTCTTTGCCCATCACCACAGTGGCTTTTTTTTGTAAAACACTTGCTCCGAGCTGGTGCATCACAACTTTAGTATCTTTAAATTTGACGGTATGGCCAGCATTAGCTCCGCCATTATCGCGATAGTGAACCAGTTTACTATGATTAGTTAATAATTTAGTAGTAATTTCATCAGCCGCTCTCCCCTTGCCTTCATCACCTAAAGCTCCACCAATAATAGCGATTGAATTTGGTCGTCGTTGAGATTTAGCAAAAAAATTAATTTTTTTAGACTCTTTCAAAGTTTTTCCAGCTTGGTAAATTTCTTGATAAAACTTTTGAAATTGGTTCATGACCGCATCTCCTTAATTAATTGATATGATTTTTTAATGGTTTGTTTGGTAAGTTTGACTGATAATCCTAAATAATTTTTGGGAGTAATTGTTAATAATTGAGAATCAATATTTTGTACTAGTGCCAGCCAATCTTGTTTATGCAAACTCTTTTTTTTACAAGCTAGAGCTATTTTTTCATAGGCTTGGTCATCTCCCTTTTTGCGAGCCAGCGTTTGTGCAGCTTCAGACAAAATATTCCAGTTAGCTAATAAATCTTGTTCCAGTTGCAGTTGGTTGATGCTAATTTTTGCTAATCCTTTTTCTAAACTTTGATAAGCGAGCAAGCAATGAGCTAATGCTTGGCCAAAGTTACGCATCACCGTGCTATCTGATAAATCTCTTTGCAATCTACTAATAGGCAAATTATCAATAAAAATTTGCAATAAGCCATTAGCCATTTTTAAATTGCCTTCGCTATTTTCAAACTCAATCGGATTTATTTTTTGGGGCATAGTTGAGGAACCAATACTGCCCTGTTCATGTTTTTGCAACAACCAATCATCGCTAATATAGCGCCACAGATCTTGATTTAAACCAATTAAAATTAAATTGAGATGATAGAGTTTCT
>CAZTBN010000030.1:0-671 GCA_964611955.1 uncultured Pseudomonadales bacterium
TTCATCGTTGGAATAACATCTTTGATTGGGCTAGTTTTCATTGTTTTGTTTAAACTAAGCATGAAACAACAGTAGAAATACAGCTACTTCATCATTAACTGAATTCTCTTCTTAATAATTTCCAAACGCTCTTCTTTTTGTGACTGGTTAGAATTATTGTCCTGTGAAGATTGAGTCTCTCGTGCGTAATTTTCACTTATCTGTGAAAGTTCGCGCAAACTACGCAAAGCATCCTCCTCAGTGGGATTTTCTTGACCCTGATCAACTACTTCATTTTCCACTTCTGCCTGATCATTAATAGTGGTAGCAATAACTTGTTCAGATGACTGAGTCGCTGGTGGCGGAGTTACTTGTTCTGGAGTAGTGTCAAATGTGGTAGTTTCAGGTTGCTCTGTCACTACTTGTTCTTTTTTAACCTCCACTGGAACTAATTTAGCCACAATTTCGCCATATCTTTCAATTAAAAATTCTTGACCCTGATACTGAACCTTACTAATTAAGTCTGAGAAATTATTACGGGCTTCAGAAGCAGGAATGGTTTGGGATTTTGTCATAGTTAAAAAATAATTGGTACTATTCTCAAACTACGACAACTCGTACAAAATGTCAAATGGGTAAAAATTTTCCAAAACTAAGAGTTGCTAGCCCATGTTTTGTTAAATTCAGCTCTA
>CAZTBN010000030.1:681-9110 GCA_964611955.1 uncultured Pseudomonadales bacterium
TAATCTTTGTTTTTAAACTTCCAGCTAAATCATTAAAAGCTAATTGAGGGATACTACCCCCTCTCTGCCAACCATAGCTTGCACTGCCTTAGTAATACCAAAAAAATAGCGTATTTTCTGAGGAAGGCTAATTCTAAATTGACTAGTAATTGATACAGCTTTTTGCATATTGCCAGTAATACAATAAATAATGAAAATATCACTATGCAATTTCTTGAAAATTATCTACAATCTGGAAACTAATATTCGCACACCACGTAATCATTGTCATCATAGCCAAGATCAACAAACTCTCCCTCCTCTGCGCACTTTGCTTGACTAAGGGCAATATCTTGATCAGAAGCATTTTCTAAAGCGACTCTTAAACGAAATTCTTCTCCATCAGTAGAAACAGTATAAGTAAACTCATCAGGTAAAGCGCCCATGTAAACAGTATTGTTAACTTCGAATTTTTCTCCAGGGTCTAGAACATCTGCAGCGGGATAATTTTGATGATCATTATAGTAAAGCCTTAACGCCGTTTGCATCTGTTTTAAATCATTTTTCCGCTTTGTGTCTTCAGCTCTTTGACGAGCTCCCAAAATGTTACTCAAAATCAATGAGGCCAAAACTCCAATAATAAAAATAACCACTAATAGCTCAATTAAAGTAAAACCTTTTACTTGCTGATGTGATCTGGAAAATATTTTTTTGCTCATAATGTGGCACTAATTTGATAAATTAGGAGTATTGATAAAATAGTTGCACGGCATCTTATCTCCATCATCATGACAATAAATATCACCATCTGGCATAATACCACTCATGCGAGCATTATCTTGAATGTTTTCTAAATAAGCATAAATGCGGTAAGCCTGAGCTTGTTGATCAGCTCCGATATCGATTGCTTCCCACCCAGCCGCACCCATAGTGTAGGCCTGATAATAATATCTTAGACCACTGGGGTCTTGGGGCAAGTTGCCAGCATAGATAGTAACTGTTTGATCTGGATCGTTAAAGGTTTCGCCCCACACATAAGTGTGAGCCAAATCACTATTGTCATAAGCAACAATCTGACCAAATTCATTATTAACCGGATAATAACCTTTATCTGAATGAAATAGTTCTAAAGCGGTAGTGACTTGAATTAAATCCTCTTTCCTTCTCGCATCGCGCGCCTTCATTTGACTAGAAGTAAATGACCTTAAACCAATGGTCACCAAGGTCCCTAAAATAACCATCACTACTAGTAATTCTAATAAAGTAAAACCTCGGTTAGATTTCATAATTAAAACGATTAACTAATAACTGATGTTAATTAATTATTGGCAATACTCATATTCTGATTGATATTCACAAACACAAGCTACTCCGGCTGGTAATTCCTCATCAAAATAGGAACATTCAGCAGCACAAGCAGATTCTGTTTCAAAAACTTTACAGCCACTGTCTTCAAAATATTCAGTACGATCAGCAAAACTTAAAGTAGAACATTCATAATGCTGATCTCCAGCTTGAATCGGAGTGCAGTAAAAAACATTCGTTGCTTCTCCTTCTCCACCTGTTTCCCAATCAGTACCAGTTACGCTACCACCAACAGCAATACCCCAATTATAATCTGAACCTAGTTCAGGATCACAACCTGACTCAGCATCACAACCTACACCAGTAATATCTGAATCAGTATCAATTTCCAGCTTAGCCAAAAGACGATAGCCACGACAATAGCTACCATTCAAACTTTGATAAAAATAAGGTTCATGAGTTAAGGGATCACAAGGAATTGATTTTAGATAATAAGGATAAAGATGAGGCAAATAATCAGGATCATCTGGATCACCCACCCCACTCCCGCCAACCGTACCACATTGACTCAACATATGTGGTGGCGGATAACAACCATGATCATTGTAATATTCTTCAAAAGCGAGTTTTATCTTGGTTAAATCTGATTTACGCACCGCATCTCTAGAACGCATTAAATGCCGTTGATAGTTAAAAAGTAAAGCTAAAGATAATAGAACAATAATGGCTACCACTAGCAGCACCTCTATCAAGGTAAAAGCCAATTGGAGCGATGTTAACGTATCTTTTTTCCCCTTGCGTTGCGGTTGCAATTCTTTCATAATTTAATCATAGCAGAAATATCTAATTTTTAGACAATTAATTATTGATCAATTTAACTACGTCATAAGTGGTTTTATTATGTGACGTTCAAAAGAAGATTAATGCTAATTTATGATTATCTTCAACTATTATTAACTGCCCCCTTTACTAAGAAAGGAAGAAATATGACCAACTCACGCATCTCTGAAGCTCTGTCAAGAATGAGAACACAGTCGACTGGTTCACAACCTATGCAAGCAATACCAAATTCAACAGATAGCTCAACAAAATTTAATTTAACTACTGTTTCAACTTGGCTACTGCTGGCTTTTGTTGCTTTATTGCCGGTGATCATGGTTCCACTCACCAACAATTTTGTCATTCATAGCAAACTCTTTTTAATTGTCTTTACCGCTATTTTTGCTGGTCTGTTATTTTTCATCAACTCATTTAAAAAACATGTGTGGCAGTTTATAGTTTCGCCTATTACTTTACCTTTAGTCATATTTGGATTGACTGTAGCTGCCTCTACCTTTTTTACCCAATACTACCCAGTTGAAAATTTATTAGGGCTAGGTGGAGTTTACTTAGGCTCTATTTTAATTGCTCTTTTTGGGAGCAGTTTAATTAGAAAAGAAAAAACAAATCTAGTCTTACCTGTCTTAGTAGCCTCGGTTTGTGTGGTTAACTTAGCTAGTTTATTACAACTCTTTGGTTATGGACCAACCCAAATCATTAATGCTCTCACTGGTTTTGAACTTGAGCATAATATGGTTTTCAACTTGAGCAGCTCTGCTTTTATTGCTTTGCAAATTGGCGTTGTGGCTTTGATTGGTTCTTTGGTCAAAATCTTTAAATCTAAAAAAGTGACTACTTTTGAGGTAATCACTTTACCTCTTTTAATTTTAGGGATTGGTTTACATCTTTGGGCTATTTTACCTGGACAACCAGCAGCCATCACTTTACCTCCAATCGCTGCTAGCTGGTCAGTGGCTTTAGATAGTTTGCGTGTCCCTCGTTCTGCTCTAATTGGTCAAGGCCTAGAAGGTTACACCAATACTTTTGCTCGCTATAAACCAACCGCGATGAACTCTAACCAATATTGGCAGTTCAATTTCGGCTCAGCTATGGGTATGCCTTTAACCGCTTTGGTTCAAATAGGTTTCCTCGGACTAATCGCTTGGCTAATCTTAGCAGGACGCTTCTTTACTAACATCAAAAACTATAAAGACGTGGCTAACTCTCCAATCACCTGGATGTTGGGTGCATCATTCTTAATTCAATTCTTTTTGCCACCCAATTACGTTGTGGTTGGATTACAGGGAGCATTAATTGCTTTCTGGATTGCACGCTTTAAAGATCAATTCTTTACTCTCAAGTTAAGAACTTTGAGCGCTAGCCTAGATAGCAAAGATGTTGTTGAAGGTAGCAGAATTAATCAAGAAAAAAATAGAACAGAAACAGTGATTAGTTTAGTCACCAATGGTTTAGTCATTATTGGTTTGCTACTCTTAACCTTTGTGACTGGTAAGGCTTATGCCAGCTTTAACAGACTCTATCAAGCCAGCAAAGCTTATGTGGCTAATGATGGTGTAGCTGTTTACGAACAACAACAAAAAGCAGTGACCCTTAACCCTTATTTAGACTCTACTCGTCGTAGCTATGCTCTCACTAATTTACAAATTGCCATAGCTCTATCTAATAAGGCTGATGTTACTGAAGCAGAGCAAGAACAAATTAGTTTGTTAATTCAACAAGCTGTCAGAGAAGCTCAGGCAGCTACCTCTATCGATCCTTTAGATAGCGAAAACTGGTCAGTTCTAGCTCAGATCTATCAACAACTCATTGGTAGTGTTGATCAAGCCGATCAATGGGCTGTCAATGCCTATGTGGAAGCAATCCAAGTTAGCCCTGCTGACCCATTGCTAAGAATCCAACTCGGTTCAATCTTACTTGACCAAAAACAGATTCAACAAGCAGCCAATCTCTTTTCTCAGGCCACAGAACTTAAGCCTGATTTGGCAGCTGCTTATTTCTACCTTGGACAAACTCAAAGACTGGGTCAAGATGTAGTTGGAGCTAAACGATCTTGGCAACAAGCCTTAGCTTTAGTCCCAGCAGAGTCTGAAGATTATACTTTGTTGCAAGGTTTACTTGATGAAATTGAGCCAGAAGTGCAGCAAGTATTACAAGCTCAACAAGAGCAACTTGAACAAGAACAAGCTACAGCGACTGGAACTCAACAGCTAACAACCACTACTGAAGGCACCAGTGCTTTAGGACAACAGTTGCCTTCGTTAACTGATCAAAATATTGAAGACAGACAAACCACAGTTAACGAACCAGGAACAGAACCATTAGAGTTAACTCCTGAAGAAGCAGCTTTAGTGCAACAATCTCAACAGCCAACAGTCACTACTGCTCCTGTGGAAACTGAACCTGCTCAATAACGATAACTAACAAAATAAAAGGCAAAGGACGCGATCTCAAAAAGCTTGCACCTTTGCCTTTTTTGGTGGAAGAAAATTGCTGAGTTTTTGTCAGCTGTTTGTCAGTTTGAATGGATACAATTAAATCATCAATGCCAAAAAATAAGTTCGTTGCTAAATATTTTCCTGATCTTGAATTATCAAAAGATCATCGCCTCTATGTCGCCTCCACTTTTAAAGACATTAGTTCAGGCATAGTTGTAGCCTTTATGTTTTTTACTATTACAGAAAAGATTCCTAATATTAATCAAATATTACTAGGACTTTTGACTGCTATCTCTCCGTGGTATACTGGATTGAAATTAACTAGCAAAAAATAATTATGACAAACTTTTTTCAAAATCTTGCTCCTCTTAACATTGTGGCATTTATACTTGTCTTGCCAATTATGATTTTTCACGTACTCTACACTATTTCAGAAAAAATCCATCATCCAGAACGTAAAACTAAAAAATCTGCTTCTTAATCGGGATGGGTAAAAAAATGTTACGGGAATGGCAAAACGCAAACTACAAATTGAACACTGCTTCTTTTACTTCATCTAAACCTTTGCCAGTGGCACTGCTAAAAGACACAATTACCTCTTTTTCTTTTTTAAACTTTTTGCTAATCGCTTGAATCAAGGTTTCAGGATAAAGATCAATTTTATTAAGCGTCACCACTGATGGTTTATGTAATAATTCTTGGCTGTAAGCTCCTAATTCCTGTTGTAAAATCTGATATTGTTGCCAAATGATCGCTGCTTTCTCTGCATCATTCATCTTTTCCTCAAATACTTGATGTTCTTCTAAAAACAGAACATACATTAAAGCCTGACAGTTCTCAATGTGACGTAAAAAGGTAATGCCCAAACCTTTGCCTAAGCTGGCTTTTTCAATCAAGCCAGGAATATCAGCCACCACCAACTCTTTTTGACCATCTTTACTAATCATAATTCCCAAGTTAGGTTCAATAGTAGTAAAAGGATAGTCTGCAATCTTAGGATGAGCTTTAGTTAATCTGGAAAGTAAAGTGCTCTTGCCCGCATTAGGTAACCCAACTAAACCCAAATCTGCCAGCAACCTTAGCTCCAAAATTACCTCTTTTTTTTCGCCATAGGTACCAAACTCTGCTTCTAAGGGAGTTTGATTCATTGAAGATCTGAAGGCATGATTACCTCTACCCCCAAAACCTCCCTGACAAATAATCACTTCCTCTTGATCTGCTAAAATCTCAACTAACTTAATAGTGTTAATCTCATCAAAATCGCTATCCAAAACTTTATCAAATTGGTTAAATTGTTTAGCCGCAACAGTTTCCTCAGCAGGAAAAACTGCCTTAATCTCGTCGCTGGTTCTATCTGACTGAAAGTTTCCATCCCAATCCTTAAAGTATTTTTCAAACTTAACATCATCTTTATACAAAGGCAGATTAAGTCTAAAGGGTGATTGTTGTTGAGTTTTCTGTTGAGTTTGTGCTTCAGTTTTACTACTCTCTTCATCTTGTTCAAACTCAAACTCAACCAGTGGGACTTGGTATTTTCTTCGTCTATATTGAGAAATAGCATTTTCCTGAGCCAACCACACCACAGTTCCTAACGGTACTTCTAAAACTAAATTTTCACCCTTAGCACCATGCTTGTTATTTTTGCCACCTTCTTGACCGTTAGCAGCAATATATTCCTTAGCACCAGCAAAGCGTTTTAAAGTATTGATATTTTTATTGCCACGCAAAATAATACTGCCCCCATAGCCACCATCACCACCATCGGGACCACCCTTAGGAACGTATTTTTCTCTACGCAAAGAGATGCGACCATTGCCACCATCTCCAGCCATCAGTTTGAGTTTAACTAAATCGATCATGGTTTGATATTAATTAATTAAATAATTCGCTTTGCTCATTTTTAAGGAGTTTCACTCCTGGAACGTTTTGTCTTGCTCTGCATTATACTGCTGATGAGGAAAATACACATCAAGTAGCTATTATTTAACCCAAAAATAACTTTAAAGATAGCTTAATGGATTAAGTAAAGCACCTCCATTTCTAATCTCAAAGTGCAAGTGGGTACCGGTCGATCTACCGGTCGAACCCATTTGACCAACAATATCGCCACGATTCACTCTCTGACCAGTCTGGACCTGAATCAGACTCAAGTGAGCATATAAAGTTTGAAAGCCATTACCATGATCAACGACAACAGCATTACCATAACCACCACTATTCCAACTGGCAGAAGTGACCACTCCAGAATCAGAAGCTAAAATTGGTCCGCCAGTTTTATTGGCAATATCAATCGCCCGGTGGTAAAACGAATAACCTTGAGTAATGCGACCTGCAGCTGGCCAGACAAATGAACCATTGGCTACCACACTGCCTGCATCTGGAGTAAATGGCACTTGCGTCACTACTCTTGGAGTCACCACTGCTGCAGCCTGAGGCATAATGCCTTCTGGAACCATCAGCCACTGACCAACCACTAACTCAAAAGTTTCATCATTTAAAAATTCATTAAAAGGATAGTCAATAATCATCTGCGCCTGAGATTCATCCAGTCCATATTTCTTAGCAATCGAATAAATAGTTTCACCTCGCTTAACTTTATGTCTAATACCATCAATCGGTAAAATATGTAATTCTTGACCAGCTTTAATCTTACTTTTTTCAGTTAAGTTATTTTCCCAAAGGAGTGTGTTGACTGATAAACCATATTTTTCAGCTATGGAAGAAATGGTGTCTCCTTCTTCAACCACATGAGTAATAATCTCACCACCTCGATATTGACGCACTGCCTCAGCTTGAAGTGTGTAAAAATCTGGCGCATAGGCTGTGGCAGTAGTTAAAATCGGAGTCGATGACTGCAACTGCTCTAGATCAGGTTGACTTAAAATTAAAGGACCTAAAGTCACAGCTAAAGCCACTAACACCACCATCCCAAAATGCAAAAAAGGGCGAGCATATTTACCGCGCTTCATATACAAAATATCAACAATAAAATCTTTGGAGTGTTCTAGCTTTTCAAACCAGCCATAGCCACGCAGTTTAAGATAATAACGAAGAAACCTGATGAATACAGGTATATTTTTCACAAAAGCTGGAGTTTTAAACTCAATAATGATGCGTGACATATCCTCTATCTCTAGTATAACATTGCTGGCTAGTTTAATTACAACTTAAGCAGCTTTTAAAGAAGCTAAAAATTCTTTATTAGAATCAGTGCGCTTGAGTCGACTCACTAAAGTAGGGGTTCGCTCCTCTTTACTTAGAGTGTCAAGCATTCTTTGCAAAGTCATGATTGACTGATAAGTCATGGAGTCAAGCAATAAATCATCTTTTCTAGTACCAGAGCGTTGCACATCAATAGCAGGATAGATACGTCTTTCAGCTAAATGACGATCAAGATGAATTTCTTGGTTACCAGTACCTTTAAACTCTTCATAAATCAAATCATCCATGCGAGAACCAGTATCAACTAAAGCGGTACCAACAATAGTTAAAGAGCCAGCCCCTTCAAAATTTCTAGCTGCTCCAAAAAACTTTTTAGGAGGGAATAACGCTGCTGGATCAAAGCCACCGGACAAGGTTCTGCCTGATGTTGGCATAGCCAAGTTATAAGCTCTGGCTAAACGAGTAATCGAGTCTAATAAAATCAGCACATCTTGACCCATTTCCACCAATCGTTTGGCTCTTTCCAAAGCCAACTCAGCTACACTCACCTGTTCCTCTGCTGACTCGTCAAAATTGCTAGCAGCAACTTCACCTTTACCTTTAGTTTCCTTTGGCCAAGATTTCTTAACCTTTGTTGGAGAACCTTTTAATCCTAGAAGTTCTCTATCTACATCAATATCGTTAACGCTCCATATCTTAACTTCTTTT
>CAZTBN010000031.1:0-8813 GCA_964611955.1 uncultured Pseudomonadales bacterium
CAATTAATTGGCAAAAAAGTTAAACTTCAAGGTTGGGTTGATAGTAAACGTGATCATGGTAAGATCACTTTTATTGATCTGCGTGATCGTTCCGGCAAAGTGCAAGTGGTGGGTCTTGAAAAACTATCAGAATTAAGGGTAGAGTCAGTGATTGAGGTGATTGGCACTGTTAAGGCTAGAGGAGAACAATATATCAATTTAGACTGGCCTACTGGAAAAGTTGAAGTAGAAGTTGAGTCATATCAACTATTGAATGATTGTCAGGAATTACCTATTTCTTTAGATGGTGATGGTTTGGAAATCAGTGAAGTGCCGAGGTTGCAATATCGCTATCTTGATTTGCGTCGCCCCCGTTTGCAAAAAAATCTGCGCCTGCGTTCCCAGTTGATCCAACTTTTAAGACAAGCTTTATTTGATCAAGATTTTTGTGAAATTGAAACTCCTTTATTAACCAAATCAACCAAAGAAGGAGCTCGTGATTTTTTAGTGCCCTCTCGTTTTCAGCCAGGAAAATTTTATGCTCTGCCTCAAAGTCCACAGCAATATAAACAACTGTTAATGACAGCTGGTTTTGAGCGTTATTTTCAATTAGCGCGTTGTATTCGCGATGAGGATTTGCGGGCTGATCGAGGATTTGAGTTTA
This sequence comes from uncultured Pseudomonadales bacterium, assembly GCA_964611955.1. Classification (GTDB taxonomy): domain Bacteria; phylum Patescibacteriota; class Microgenomatia; order UBA1400; family PJMF01; genus CAYVBW01. Next base: position 644 of record CAZTBN010000031.1, read on the forward strand.
CTCAGCTTGATTTAGAAATGAGTTTCGTAGAACAAAAAGATGTCATGAACGTAGTTGAGACAATGGTTAAGGATGCAGTTAAAAAGTTGGGCGGTAAATTACAAAACTCCACTTTTCCTGTCTTCACTTATGATGAAGCTATAAAAACCTATGGTCAAGATAAATTTGACTTACGTACCCAAGAAGAAAAAAAGCAAGGTGTGTTGGCATTTGCTTGGGTAATTGATTTTCCCTTTTTCAAAGAAGTAGATCGTAAAGATGCGGCTGAGGTGCGTGACAGCAAGAGTGGTTGGACTTTTACCCATAATCCTTTTAGCACCCCACAAGCAGCTTATATTCAAGATCATTTATCTCAAAAGAATATTAGTAAAATTAAAACAGCTCAATATGATTTGGTTTGTAATGGTTTTGAAGTAGGCGGAGGTAGCATCAGAGCTCATGATCCAGAAATTTTAACAGCTACTTTTAAAATCATGGGTTATTCTCCAGAGCAAATTGAGGAAAATATCGGTCACATTTTACAAGCCTTTGCTTTAGGCACTCCTCCACATGGTGGAATTGCTTTGGGAGTTGATCGCTTAGTAATGTTGTTGGCCAATGAAGCCTCTTTAAAAGAAACAGTTGCTTTCCCCATGAGTTCTACTGGTCGAACCTCAGTTATGGATGCTCCTAATACAGTTGAGCCTGCCCAACTAGCTGAGGTTGGTTTGGCTGTGATTGCCAATCAGAACAGTTCTGTGCATGATCAGATTATTGATAAGCTAGAAACCCAAGCAGTTTCTTTTCAATATTTAGTTCATCAACCAGTATTGACTAGTGAAGAGGCAGCTAAAATTAGACATACTAAATTATCTCAATCTGCCAAAGCTTTAATTTTACAGGCTGATAAAGAGTTAGTGATGTTAGTTGTTCCTGGAGATAAAAAAGCTGATCTTGATAAACTGCAACAAGCATTACAAGTTAAGCATCTGGCCATGGCTTCCAAGGAAACTGTTTTAGCTAAAACTGGATTGGCAGTCGGATCAATTCCGCCATTTGGTTCGATAATGGGATTCACCACTTATCTAGATAAAGCTTTAGAAACTGAAGCAGAGATTGCTTTTAATGTTGGTAGACATGATCGTTCTGTGATCATGAGTTTATTAGACTTTATCAGACTTGAATCACCAAAAATTGGTAATTTTAGTTAATTAGCGTTACATTTTTACCCTGAACGTGAAGATAAAAAATCTCAGAGCTGACCAATATTTTTCGTTTTTTTTCTGTGTGATTTTTTTATTGATTCAGGGTGGGTTAACTCCCACACCCACCCAAATAGCACAAGCGCAATTGATTGAAGTTACCCTGGTAGATATTCCTCCTGTACCAGTTCTTAAACAAGCAATAACCACTGATGTCAATTTTAATAATTCAGCCACTAATTCTTTAGATAATACTGGTCAAGTTTTGACCTCTCCCACAGATTCTCTGTTGCCTGTCACAGCTTTATCTTATGTAGTGATTGATTATGACTCTGCAACTGTTTTGTTAGAACAGTTTTCACAGGTGCAAACATATCCAGCTTCCTGTGCCAAGTTAATGACTGCTTTAGTAGCAAGGGAACTTTATAATTTAGATGAGATTGTGACTATTGCCCCTGACGCTAGCGTCAGCGGTCATGTGATAGGCCTAAAAGCAACTGAACAAATTAGAGTTAGAGAATTGTTTAAAGCAGCTTTGGTTAGTTCTGGCAATGATGCAGCTCAAGCATTAGCTGATTATTATTTACTGGGAGAGGAAGCTTTTGTAGATTTGATGAACCAAAAGGCGGTCCAATTATCATTAACTAATACGTATTTTACTAATCCAACTGGACTTGATGATTTTGCTCAATTAACTACAAGCTGGGATTTGGCGCTTTTGGCTAAAGAGGTTTTGAAAGATCCATTTTTGAGCGAGTTGGTGTCACTGCCACAAACTCAAGCAAGCGACACACTTGGTCTAAATAATTATCAATTGTGGAATACCAATCAATTTTTATCGCAATACAGTCAGGCTAAAGGGATTAAAACAGGTACTACCGAGCTGGCTGGACAGGTACTTATTACTCTCTGGCAAGATAATGGTCATTCTTTACTGATTGTGGTCATGGGTTCTTTAGATAGATATCAAGACACCTTAACCTTATTAAATTGGGTTAATACTAATATCGAATGGAAATCTTTCAACAGTCTTTAACTTTTTTTGTTAGAATAACTCTACATGTCAGTAAACAAAACTTCATCTCAAGAAAATATTGGTCCAAACTTAACAGATGTCACTGAAGCTGGTCGGAAAATAGTCAAGTACGCGTTGATTGGGATAGTCAGCTACATGATTTTAAGTATGGTGGTGAACTCCTTTAGCAACTACTGGAAAGTAACTCATCCACCTACTCCTTTACCTCCGACTGTCGGGTTTGGTAAATTACCTGCTTTAGATTTTTCTCAAACTATTGAACCAACCTTTCCTTCAGTAATGGAAATTAAGCTTGATAAAGAAGAATTAGCTGTTTGGCAACAGCTTGATCGCATGAAGGTTTTTTATATGCCGCAACCAGCTTTAAGTTTGCTAGCTGATGATAAAGTGAGACAGATTGCTCGACAATATGGTTTTACTGATCAACCCGAGATTTTGAACTCAAGTTTATACCGTTGGTACAAATATCAGCCTCTCGAGTTTGCTTTTGAAATTAACTTAGATAATTATAATTTTTCTTTGCACAGTGATTATAAATCTAGGCCAGAATTAATTACTAACACGCGACCTCCTGGAGAAACTGAAGCAGTAGCAACTGTTAAAAATTATTTAGCCAAGGCAGGACTATTACCAGCTGATGTTGCCACCAGTTCTGGTAAAACCAGATATTTAAAGTCATTGGCTGGTCAATTAGTAGATGCTATTTCTTTATCTGATGCAACTTTAATTGAAGTCAACCTTAATCGAGCTGCCATCGATGGTATTTATGATTTTTACAATCCTGTTCAAAATCAAGCCGTTATTCATGCTGTTTTAACTAATGCCATTATTGGCAAGAATGGCATTGTGCATTTAGATTATGATTACCATGCAGTTGATTACGATAGAGTCGAGACATATCCTCTTAAACCTGTTGCCCAAGCCATCAAAGAGCTTGAAGCTCACCAAGCCTATCTCGTTTCAACCACAGCTATTGACGAGACGGTCGTGAGAGAAGTCACTTTAGGTTATTATGATCAGCCAGATGAGCAGGAATATCTCCAGCCAATTTGGATATTTAAGGGGGATAATGAGTTCCAAGCTTATGTTTCAGCCATCGATAGTAATTTTATTACGACTGAATAATGATTTCCCAAGTTTGTGTGAATAAAATTTGAGTTTATACAATTATGGCTAAAGAAAAAAAACAATCACTGCTAAATAAAGTTCGTACCAGAATTGCTCCTTCTCCGACTGGGAATCCTCATGTCGGGACAGCTTTTCAGGCTTTGCTCGATTATGTTTATGCCAGACGCTATGATGGTCAATTTATTTTGAGAATTGAGGACACTGATCAAAAAAGATTAGTTCAAGGAGTAGAACAGAACTTGTTTGATGCCTTTAAATGGCTGGGTATCGAGCCCGATGAGGGTCCACAACAAGGTGGAGCGGTTGGTCCTTATCGACAGTCAGAAAGATTATCTCTTTATCAACAATATGCGCAACAGTTGGTTGCACAAGGAGATGCTTATTACTGTTTTTGTAGTCCTGAACGTTTGACCCAAGTACGCGAAGCACAAAAAAAACAAGGCTTAGCTCCGCAATATGATGGCCATTGCCGCAATTTGTCTTTGCAGGCAGCGCAACAACGTCTTGAGCAAGGAGAAAAAGCAGTAATTAGATTAAAGGTTCCTACTGATGAGATTATTAAAGTTAATGATGTTTTGCGAGGTGTGGTTGAGTTTGCAACTGACAATGTTGATGATCAAGTTTTGATTAAATCAGATGGTTTTCCCACTTATCATTTAGCAGTAGTAGTTGATGACCATTTAATGAAAATCACTCATGTGGTGAGAGGCGAAGAGTGGCTACCAAGTGCGCCTAAGCATGTCTTACTTTATCGTTTTTTTAACTGGCCTGCTCCAGAATTTATTCATACTCCCACTTTACGTAACACTGATCGCTCCAAACTTTCCAAGCGCAAAGGTAATACTTCTTTATGGTGGTATCGTGAACAAGGCTTTTTGTCTCAAGCTTTATTAAATTTTTTAGGTTTAATGGTGTGGAAACCCAATGGCAATCAAGAAATTTTTTCTTTAAGCGATATGATTGCTAAGTTTGAATGGCGTGAGATGAATATTACTGGTCCAATTTTTGATGTTACTAAACTGGAATGGCTCAATGGTAAATATTTAAGACAGTTATCAGCAACTGAGTTAGAACAGCAGTTTTTAGCTTGGTTTACTTGGGCGAAAACAAGAACTGATAATCCTGAGTTAATGATTCAAATGGCACAGTTGCAAACTTGGTTAGATCAAGATGAAAAAATGTTTCATCAAGCGATTAAATTAAGTATTGATCGCAGCAAAAAATTTTTAGACTTAATAGAGTTAATGGGTTTTTATTTTGCAGATCAGCTTAATTATGACCGAGATGATTTATTACAAACCCAACCTGCTCAAACTATGGCTCATGGTTTGACCTTGATTAAGGAAAGATTAACTGTTTTGCGTGAATGTGATCAGCCAACCTGGGAAAAAACCATCAGGGCTGTCGCTGATGAACTTAAGCTAGAACATAAAGTTTTATTTATGAGTTTGCGCTCTGCTTTAACTGCTGAAAAATTTACTCCGCCATTATATGAAGTGATGCAGGTTTTGGGAACTCAGCAGGTAGAAAAACGGATTCAAGATGCTATAAATTATTTACTCAATTTATAAACTCAAGTTATGGTTGCTACAAATACTGCCCTTACTAATCAATCCTTTCTGGAACAACTGAATCTGAGTGCTTATCCTCCTCAATTAGCTCAAAAATATCAAAAAATTGTTCAAGAGTTTAAGAAAAAGAGTCCGCAATCTTATGCTTGGGTTGTAAATAATATTAGTGGTGCTCAGGAATTAACTAAGTTTGTCCAACAATTAATGGTGGCTATTACTTTAGCCGGACAGTTAGCTCTGAGCAAACCAGTGGAAGAACAAGTTAGAAAAAATCTAGCTATTTTTGCTCAAAAACAAGATAAAGAACTGCTGGATCAAATCACAGATCAAGAATGGGAAGAAGTAATGCAAAAAATGGTCAGTTATGTCAATATGGGCGCTGGTCATTTAGCCCAAGAAGACGAACTTTATTTAGAACAGCAATTAACAGACATGCTCGGTTTTGATGTCAGTTCAACCTTGGAAGGGCATCAACTCAATCATAGTATCGGTATTATGGGCGGTGAACAACATGTCCTGCGTTATCCGGGTGATACTTTGGCTAATCATGATGCTTTTCAAGAAGCAGGCATTGCTCCTCAGAGAGCTGCTTTTGGCTGGTTTACTGAAGACGGAGAGTTAACTGAAAAAGCGATTATGCGCGAGAAATATTACTTTGCTGTGCAGACTTTATATTTACCTGATTGGAATAGTAATCATGCTGAGCTCAAACCCTGGTATAAATTTCGTAAAATGATTGTGATCAATCCTGCCGAAAGAATTGCAGTCGTAGGCGTAGTGGGTGATGCTGGACCAGCCATGTGGGTCAAAAAACAGTTTGGTGGTTCTCCAGAAGTGATTAGAGAAGGTAAAATTTGGAGCCCTGCTAGCAAGGGCAAGGTGATATTATTATTTGTTGATGATCCGAATGATCAAGTTGCACTTGGTCCGATTAATTTAGATGAGTTAAAAAATACTATTAATCAGTAAATATTATGGAAACAAGACCGTCAAATCAAGAAGCACCTATAGAAGCACCTATAATTGAAGGAGCAGAAACTCAAGAAATAGCTGCAACTAAAGAAGTAGAACCAAGTTTAAACGAACTGATTAAAATAATGGATTTTTTAGAAAATTGTTCAGCTACAATAGGAGATCCTTTATTAGCTGAAATTTTACCAGCCTGTCAAGGAAAACACCCTGCAGCAATAGCTCATTATTTACTTGTAAAATTAACTCCAGAGCAGTTAGCTAAATTAAATCAAGAGATGAACTCCTCAAAACAAGATGCGCAAAATTAATTTTTTTATCAATGCTCGCTATGGGGTAGACCGTAAACAGTTGCGTCGTTGCGCTCTAGAAGTTTTAACCAAACATAATGTTGATGATGTACAGCTGGACGTATCAGTAGTGGGAGTGAGAAAAATTACTACTCTTAATGAAAAATATCTGAAACACGAAGGTCCGACTGATGTCCTTTCATTTCCTCAGCAAGAAAATAAGGACGATCAAGGAGAGTTTATTTTACCGTCAACAGAGCTGACTCATCTAGGCGATGTGGTGATTAGTTTCCCACAAGCAGTCCAAACTGCTAAACGCTATGGAAAAATGGTTGACGATCAGTTATGTTTTTACTTAGAACATGGCTTAATGCATTTATTGGGTTATCATCATAATTAATATTATTCACCAGTATGTCTTGGTATCTGAAATATAGACCACATCAAATTGCCGATCTTGATCTTGAAGATGTCAAGCAAATCTTTTTGCAGTTAATGGCCAATGGTCAGTTTCCGCAAACTTTATTATTTGCTGGTCCCAAAGGTACTGGTAAAACTTCTGCCTCGAGAATAATTGGGGCGATGCTCAACGATCCGGCTAATGAAAAGGCAGTCAGATCAATATTTTTCAACAAAAAAAATTCTAAAAATAATGCTTTGCAGGAGCCCAGTCAAGATTCTGAGTTTGCCCAGCGAGTTTTTAGCGGGCAATCGTATGTAGTTCAGGAAATTGATGCTGCTAGCTATAGAGGTATTGACGACATTCGCCGACTCAAAGAAAGAATATTTTTACCTCCGCAAGAAGGCATCATGGCTGTTTATATTTTAGATGAAGTCCACATGCTGACCAATGAAGCTTTTAATGCCTTGCTTAAAATTTTAGAAGAGCCTCCTGTGCATGTGGTTTTCATTTTAGCCACCACCGAGCTCCATAAAGTGCCTGCCACTATTGTTTCGCGTTGTAATTTAGTTTCTTTTCATAAAGCCAGTAATGAGGAAATTATAGTCAGACTTAAAAAAATTCTAGAACTAGAAAAGATTAAGTATGAAGAGGAAGCGTTGCAAGAAATAGCTCGTCGCTCTGATGGTAGCTTTAGAGATGCGGTCAAATTAACCGAAATAGCTGCCCAAACAAATAATATTACTTTATTAGAGATTGATAAATTAATTGGTGGTTCTGCTTTGGTACAAGTTAAGAAATTAATTAAACTAATCTTGGCTAAAGATGAGTTGGGGATTGCTCAATTTTTTTCGCAACTGCGCCAGGAAAATATGGATGCTAATTATTTTTATCAATCTTTGTTTAGTTATTTACATCAAAATTTATTAGGCTCTTTAGGAGTCGCTGAGTACAAACCAGAAATCGAGCAAAAAATTAGTCAATTTTTATTGAATTTTTTATTAGCAATAGAGTTTAATCAAGCTACTCCGATTGCATTTTTGCCTTTAGAATTAAAGATTTTTTCATTGGTCGAGCGCTCTAAACAACAGCAAGGACCTCCTCCTACAGAGAGAAAAAAGCAGAAATTAGAAACGCCTAATACAAAACAAAAAATTGATGATGTAAACACTCAAAGCCTTGAAAAAAATGCGTCAACTTTAGAAAAAGCCCAGATTTTAACCGCGATTAGTGAACCTGAACTTAAAGCAGATAATTTACTTCCAGATCTTGTGCAAGAAACTGTACCAGAATATGTATCACCTGGAGTTTCTTTGAGCAAAGTTTTATGTGATCATTGGAACGAGTTTTTAACTAAGGTAGAAGAAAACAACTCCACTTTGGCAGCTTTATTAAGATCCAGCAAACCTCAAGCAGGCACTAATGGCATTGCTCAAGTGATGGTTTATTATCGTTTTCATCAAGAGCAGTTGGAACAACCAAAGTTTAAAACTATTATTGAGAAGTGTGGTAGCTGCATTGTGGGAGATAAAATTAAATTCCAGTTCGTATTAACCAAGCCTCAAACCACTCCAGAGTTAGTAGACATACCAGCT
>CAZTBN010000032.1:0-8651 GCA_964611955.1 uncultured Pseudomonadales bacterium
CAATAGTTATGTTAAACTTGTTGTCAGAGAATCACTTTTTCGGTTCATAACATTTGAGATGACTTTTAGATAAATTAAAAATAATTAAATACTAAAATGGGTTACACACAAAAAATTATATCTGGTTTTTCTTGGGAAACGATTTTAAAAATTGCCACTTACGGCCTCACTGTTGTTAAAATTTATTTTTTAGCCAGAATTCTCAATCCCGCAGACTTTGGTTTATTTTCCCTAGCTTTAATTGCCTTAGGCGTGAGCGAGTCCATGACACAAACTGGTATCAACCTGACCATTATGCAATCAGAGCATTCGGTTGATTTTTTCCTGGATACGGCCTGGGTTATCTCCATCATCAGAGGTTTTGCTATTGGTATTATTATGATGCTGGTCGGCTATATCATGAGCTTTTTTTATAACCAGCCTGAACTAATTACTTTAGTAGGCCTATCAGCCTTAATTCCTGTGATTAAAGGTTTTATTAATCCTTATATTATTGAGCTTCACAAAAAAATGTATTATCGGCAAGACACTTTGTATCGTTTTGCCATTTTAGCTATACAAATTCTTTTGTCACTCGCTTTAGGAGCCTGGTTTAGGTCTGCTTTCGGATTAGTCATTGCTTTAATTTTATCTGCCCTGATTGAGGTCTTCAGTTCTTTTGTTTTGTTTAATAAAAAACCAATTTTCAATTATCTTTCCTCAAGAGCAAAGATAATTTTTGACAATGCTCGGTGGCTTAGTATTGGTACTTTATTGCAATACTTGGTTGAAAATATCGATGACTTTTTAGTTGGAACTATTAGCAATACTTATTTTTTAGGAATTTATCACAATGCTTATAGTCTGACCCATAAAGCAACGAGCGAAACAGCTAAATCAGTCCATTATGGTTCTATTCCAGTCTTAACTAAAATAGCCAATGACCAGCCTCGACTTAAAAAAGCTTTTTTCAAATCATTTTCTGCTACCTTGATGATCGCCTTACTAGCCTCAATTCCGATTTATCTGTTTAATGAATCTTTAGTCACTTTTTTATTAGGCGACCAATGGTTAGCTGCTATTCCGGTGATTAGACCACTAATTATTGCTGGTTTCTTGCAAACAATTTCTATGAGCAGTTACACTTTAATGCTGGCTACTAAAAAGTATAAAATTATGAATCTTCATATGTTTATTTCATTAGTGTTTATGGTCTTATTAATTTGGTATTTTGGTAAACAAGCTGGTTTTACAGGAGCAGTTAATGGTTTATTGTGGTCGAGACTGGTGACTTTGCCCATAATCTGTTATTATCTGTGGCAGTTTTTCAAACCAACTCAACCACTGGTTAAATTAATCAAGAAAGCTTAATGGCTGATGTTACTCAAACCTGGCAAAACCATTTCCCTAGATTTACCCTTATTACTACTAATCATTAGTTATGTTTTAGTTAGTTTTGCTCAATTACAAAGAATTCAATTAAGTGACCACGTGGCTTTTTACGCCCATGATTTTTTCATCAGTTTGTTTGTTCTCGTGACCGCTATTCTTCATCATGGCTCAATCGTTTCATTTTTCAAAACTAAAATTTTAACTAAAACCGTCTGGAAATGGTTAATTATTTTTTTAGGTTGGTCTATCTTGGGCTTATTAGTTAATCAGTTAATAACTGGTATAAATTATTTGCCTTGGCTTTATTTACTACGCTTAATTGTTTATTTGAGCGCTGGTTTGTTAATTTATAAAATTAAAGAAAAAAATAAACCAGTTCATCAATGGTTAGCTTTAATCTTCACTATCTTAATGGCTATCCTAATTTTATTCGGTTTTGCTCAATATTTATTTTTGCCAGATTTAAGATTTCTCGTTTCTCAGGGCTGGGATGATCATTATTATCGACTTGCTGGGAGTATGCTTGATCCAAACTTTTTAGGCATGATGTTAATGACAGGATTATTGGTCTGGTTATTCAAAATTGCACCCAATAATACTGGACGCATTAGTATTGGTATTTTATTTATTGCAGGCTTGTTATTAACTTATTCTCGCAGTAGCTATCTAGTTTTTTTCATCATAGTAGTAGCAGTTTTATTCATGAAAGCAAATAAAACGATAGTTAAAAAAATTAAAAACCCTTTATTATTACTCACAGCTTTATTTATTTTTTTAATACCATTTTTACCTAAGCCCGGTGGTTTAGGAGTAGATCTTGGACGCACAGAAACAATTACCCTCAGAACCAATGTTGATAGAGATGTGTTAGCGCAAATTAAACCTCAAGATTTAGTTATCGGCAAGGGTTTGTTTGTGTCCACAGTGAATCTGGGTGTAAAAGATCAAATCGTTCACGCTAATTTTCCTAACAATTTATTAATCTTTATTCTTGTTGGTACAGGGATCCCTGGACTTGGAATATTTTGCTATTTTTTGTGGCAATTACTTAGCCAACTCTATCGCAAAAATGAGCTACAGTTTTTATTAATTTTAGGTATATTGGCACACTCCATGGTCAATCTAACTGTGCTGGAACCGATTAATTTACTAATCCTAATGTTGGCCATCAATATCTAGATAGCACAATTAGTTAAGCTCATCAGAATTAATAGCGATAAAAAACAGTCAACTCTTTTTCAGTTTCATTCCCAGAACGATCAATAACTTTTAACCTTAACTTATTTTCTCCATTTGATAACTGGTGACGAAAACTAAAGTTGCCGTTACTATCAGAATAGGTGAGACTATCATTTAAAAATACTTGGGAACGAGGTTTAGTTAAACCCTCTACCTTAAGCACCTGTTCTTCTTTAAGTCTAAACACAGCTCCATCTGCTGGACTAAGCAACTCAATTTCTGGTGCTTGAGTATCCAAAAGAATTGAAAGTCTTCTTGGTTCTGACTCAACATTATTACTGTTAATTGTAAATAATTTAACTGTATTTTCTCCGGCAGAAAGTTTAACAGAAATTTCAAACTCGCCAGCATCACTAACCTCCACGCTGTCTTGAGTTTGATTATTCACCTCAAGGCGCAATTTAGTATTACTGGTTGCGTAACCAGTTAGAGTTATTTCTGATTGGTTAGTATATTCTTGAGGAGAAGAAACTATCGGCGGCTGGGGTGGAATATCAACCTGCTGGGTAATCTCAGTTTTTTTATCAAGAATGTTAAAAAATAATTTAATGGCATTAGGTAAAATGACAATTAAAAACAATAAACCAATTAAAATTGATAAACCAAATAACCATAAAGATTGCTTGGTTAATTCTTTTTTTTGCTTTTGCGCATAGCGGGAAGTTACACGAGATTTGGACATAATATTAGTTGAAATTAATAATTGATTTAGTTGCTTGAGCCAGGAGTGGGAGTCGAACCCACGACCTACGGTTTACGATACCATTGCTCTGCCAACTGAGCTACCCTGGCGTTAATTGTATAGCAATTTTACCAGTAATCAGACTAATAGAGTAGAGGCTGGTGAATTGCTGAAGGAAATTTTTCTAAAAACTGAACAATAAAGTTATTTAACCTTACTGCCATTGGGCACAGTATGTTCTGGAATTAACAGAGAAATATCTTCATCATCAATCGCCATGATCATACCATTACTTTCAACACCTCTAAGAGTGACTGGCTCAATATTTAAAATCACAGGCACTTGTTTACCGATTAAATCAGTGGCAGTGTGCTTTTGAGCAATACCAGCCACTACTTGGCGCTGTTCGTCACCAAGATCAACAATTAATTTAATTAACTTGTCAGTATCTGGTACTGGCTCTGCTTCGATAATAGTAGCAATTTTAATTTCTAGTTGAGCAAATTCTTCAAATTTAAGCATAAAAATGTGTAAATTAATAAACTGGAGCGGGATAGGGGAGTCGGACCCCTTTTTTCACCTTGGGAAGGTGATGTTGAACCGATCAACTAATCCCGCAAGACTTAAAATATTATAACAAATTGAAAAATTAAAAAAATGCCAGTGATCTGAAATCTAACAAATACAATCATTAACTGGTTTGTAACACATAAAAATCAAGTGATACAATTTAACTTATGCCAACAATCAATTTTTACAAAGCATTCTCGTTATTTACTTTTCCAGGTTGTTACAAAGAAAAACTTCAAGAATTACCAGACAATATTAAAGAAATTGGTAATTTAGTTAGATCAAACTTTATTCACAGAACAACTTTAAGAGATGGCAATACTGGTAGTAATGCTGATCAAAAATATGGTGATATGACCAAAATTCCCTGGTGGCAACAGCCTGAAGATGATTATCTAGTCACAGCTGGTGCTATGTTAACAGAGCTATATCGCAAAAATAGTCAAGGTTTTATTAAAAATAGAAAAGAAACTGATAAATTAATTTTAACTTGCAGATTTGTTGCTATCATTACCGCTACTATTTTAAAAAGTAAGAATATTGCTTGTAGAGTAAGATCTGGCTTTGCTCCTTATTTTGAAGATGATAATAAAAGTTGGGATCATTGGATCAACCAATACTATGATGAAAAACAAAAAAGGTGGGTTACTATTGATGTCGATGGTAGTTGGCATGATTTAGCTTTTGATCCCTATGATATCCCGGAAGACAAATTTGATTTTTCAGCTAAGGCATGGCTTGATTCCAGAGCTGAGAAAATTGACCCCAAAAGATTTCAAAATGCTGGCGGTTTTGAAGGATTTTACCCTATTGCTTGGGGGTTACTATATGATTTTCATTGCCTGATGAATAGAGAAATCATTTATATCCATGGATCAAATCAAGCCAGTCCTCAGGATTATTTTGCTCAAAAACCAATTGCTAAACAATACTTGGAGCAACTTGATGAGCTAGCAAAACTAATGCTTGATCCAGACAAAAATTTTCAAAAAATAAAAAAAGTTTGGGAAACCAGTAAAGAATTTAGATTGCTTAAGGGAGGGTTATTATAAAAAAATGAAAATTAAGTCCTGGAATCTTTAATAAATTTAATTAAGAATTCCTGCAAAAACGTCGCAAATGTCGCTTTTTGAACAGTTGTTTGCAAAAAACCTCTAAATATAGCTAGGTATCTTTCATCTTTTGCTTCTGATTCGGTACAACCGCACTGAATTAATATCTGAGGACCATTCTTTTCAGTCCACACCGTAAGATCATTCAATCTAAGATGGTGTTCGTCGCTAGCTAGAACAATTGTTTCAGAGGAAATAGGCATATGAGTTCAAAAAGACTTATTGCGACCCCGACCGGGCTCGAACCGGCGATCTCTTCCGTGACAGGGAAGTATGTTAACCAACTACACCACAGGGCCTTGATTAATTCTATTTTAAAAAAGCAATTTAAATATTTAACTTAGTCAGAAGTCAAATTATAGCTAATCAAGTGCAATTTTTCCACTACAATTTCTAAAATCTAGCAACAATCCACGCTCAATCAAATATTTTCAGACAACTATTTAAATTTATCATCAAATCAGCTATACTTATTCTGCATAATAATTATTTAAAAAACATATGCCATTTTTTACCCTCTTGTTAATTTTAGTCGTAGTTGGGGCTTTATTAGTTATTTCAACTTATAACGGTTTACAAAAACTTAAAACTCAAATCGAAGCCAGTATCCAAGAAATTGGCAATCAGCTTAAAAGACAAGCCAGTTTAATTCCTAATCTTCAAGCATCTGTTAAAGGTTACTTGGGTCATGAAAAAGGCATTTTTGAGATGTTAACTAATGCGAGAAAATCAGTCGATCAAGCAGGACAATCTGGTAATCTGCAAGATATAGATCAAGCGATTGATAAAATTCAAACCTTAATTCCTCAAATTAGAGTCGTGATGGAAAGTAATCCAGAAATTAAAGGTAGTGAAACAGTTACTAAATTTATGAATGAATTAACCGATACTGCTGATAAACTGTCTTATGCCAGAAGAAGTGTCATTGATTTGTCACAATCATACAATCAAAAGCTAGTCACCTTTCCTTCTAATCTCATAGCTAACCTATTTGGTTTTCAAAAAGAAAAAGGACTAACTACACCCATGACTGGTGAGCATGTGACTGTTTCTAACCAAGACATGGAACAGCCAAAAGTTGATCTAAATTAACACGATTGATTAGTAGCTAGTCTTATCATAATCTACTATGACTCATTATCAGCTGGTGAGCGACAATAAGCGCAAGTCTGCTCTTATCGTTTTCTTTTTTATCATTTTTATCACTGGGGCCAGCTATCTCATGGCAACTGCTTTTGAGTATGATTTGAGTTTGGTTGGCATGGCCTTGATTTTTTCAGGCCTAACTTCCTTTTTTGGCTATTGGTGGTCAGATAAGATCATCCTAACCATTTCCAAAGCTAAACCTGCCAATAGAGGAGAACATTTCGATTATTACACTACTGTAGAAAACATTTGCCTTGAACAGCGTCTCCCCATACCCAAGCTTTATGTGATTGAAGATACTGCTATGAATGCTTTTGCTACAGGCAGAGATGCAAAACATGCTGTTGTTTGTGTTACCTCTGGTTTATTAGCTCGCCTTAAGCGTAGCGAGATAGAAGGTGTGGTGGCTCACGAACTATCACACATTAAAAACTATGATATGTTACTCATGTCTATAGTTACTGTTTTAGTAGGTGTAGTGTCTTTATTATCAGATTGGATGTTGCGAGCTAGCTGGGGTAACAGCAGAAACAGAAAAAGTAAAGATAGTGGGCAAATTCAGATCATTATCCTCATTACTGGTTTTGTGCTAGCCTTACTTTCTCCATTGATTGCACAACTGATTAAACTAGCCATTTCCAGAAGAAGAGAGTTTTCTGCTGATGCCACTGGAGTAGCCATGACCAAAAATCCCGAAGGTTTAGCTAGAGCCTTAGAAATAATTTCTCAAGACAAGGAGCCATTGGAGGTTGCTAATAAAGCTACTGCTCATTTATATATTGCTGATCCTTTGAAAAATCAACTAACGGGAATAAAAATGTTTGCCAATTTGTTTCAAACTCATCCTCCCATTCAAGACAGAATCAATAATCTGAGAAAAATTGCTTAAATTAAGCACCAGTTAAACAATTTCCCAGTTAGACCTGCTTTAACAACTATGTTAAAATCTTCAAGAAGATAACAATATTTTAGTTAAATTGCTATTAAAAATTTTAATTTATTCATGGCTACCATAGACCAAAACACCATCAAGCATGTTGCGCAGTTAGCTAATATTCCCATCACTCCATCAGAGACAGAAAGCTTCACTCATGATTTCATTAAAACTTTAGAGGTAGTTAATCAGCTGCAAAAAATTTCTGTTCAAGATGTGACTACTACTCATCAAGTGACTAACTTAAAAAATGTTTTGCGTGATGATGAAATAAATCATGCCAAAATGTTAACCCAAGAACAAGCTTTAGCTAATGCTAAAAATACTCATCAAGGTTATTTCGTTGTTCCTAGAATTTTAACTAAATAAGCATGTCAGATTTAAACAAACTCACACTAACTCAGGCTTTAGAAAAACTTGATCGCAAACAAGTTTCATTAACTGATATTTATACCGATGTTAATCAAGCTATCGATCAAAACAATAAAAAATTAAATGTTTATCTTAATCTTCAAGATCATCCCGAAAAAATAGCTCAGTCACAACACAGTCATCAATTAAAAGGCCTGCCAATCGCAGTTAAAGATAACTTTTCAGCAATAGGTTTACCAACCACTGCTAGTTCCAATATTTTAAAGGATTATTATCCTCCTTTTGAATCCACCGTTACCAAAAAAATCAAACAGGCAGGCGGAGTAGTAATTGGTAAAACCAATCTTGATGCTTGGGCACACGGTAGCTCTACTGAGACCAGTGATTTTGGCAGAACCCTAAATCCGCGCAACCCTGATTATCTCCCGGGTGGTTCTTCCGGAGGTAGTGCTGCTGCCATTGCTGGCGATTTAGCTATTGCTGCTATTGGCAGTGAAACAGCCGGTTCGATTCGTCAACCAGCAGCCTGGTGTGGCACTGTAGGCCTAAAACCCAGTTATGGGCGAGTCAGTCGTTATGGAGTGATAGCTATGGCTTCTTCAACCGATAGTCCTGGACCAATTACTAAAACTGTTGAAGATGCAGCTTTATTATTTACCATTATGGCTGGCCATGATCCAAATGATGCTACCACCTCTGCCAACACAGTACCAAATCTTACTCAAGAATTAAATCAATCAATTAAAGGCTTAAAAATCGGATTGTTATATTTAGATGTTCCAGGATTAGAAACCATCAAACCGATTTATCAAGAACAGATTAAAGTCTTGCAATCATTGGGTGCTGTGGTGGAACCAGTTCAGGCTCTTGATCCCCATTATGCTATTGGTGTCTACACCGTTGTTCAAAGATCTGAAGTTAGTAGTAATTTAGCTAGATTAGATGGTATTCGTTATGGTCAAGATCGTTCCTTTTTTGGAGCAGAAGCTAAACGACGCATTATGCTAGGTACCTTTACCCTAAGTAAGGGTTATGCTGATCAGTATTACAATTTAGCCCAGAAAGTAAGAACTTTATTTATTCAAGATTTTGAAAAATTATTTAGCCAATATGATGTCTTAATTGCACCTACTTCTCCTGGATTTGCTAAAAAAATTGGTTCCTCACAAGGAGCAGCAATGTTTGGTGAGTTAGAGGATATGCTTTTAGAGCCAAGTTCCATTGC
>CAZTBN010000033.1:0-6369 GCA_964611955.1 uncultured Pseudomonadales bacterium
TTAATGGAAAAAAATATGAATCAAAAAACACAAAACGCACTTAAAAAAATTACTGTTCAGAAAATTACACTCATTGGTAAGGGTGAAAGGTTTCAACCTGCAGTTCAATTTTTAAAACAAGCAGATCCTAGTCTAACAGAAAAAACTAGACAAAGATTGGAAGGGGATCTAGTTGGTAACGTTATTAAAACTAAAGATGTAATGACCTTACTGAATCAGAATCAATTAGGTTGTCGTTGGGGAGTAATTTCTCTAGATAAATTAATGGAATGGGCTTGGAATAATGGTTACATGAATTTGGCTGAGCTCAAGCAAGACTTTGAATTAGTGGAGCTTGGTGGCAGTGAGTGTACTGTTGAAATAGCTTGCGACCCTCAGCGCCAGGATTTAATTAACTCTTTTCAAAAAGATGGCATAACAGGACTAACCAAGTTTCTAAAATCAAAAGAAGAGAAAATTGCGACTGATAAACCAGGCATTGCAGAAAGTTTTGTGGGTGCTGAGTTGTTAATAAAATTATCAGGCTCTCTTGAGGCACTGCCAAAGCAATTTGCTCCAGTTATTATTGGAGTTGTCGAAACGGGCAATAGTTTAAAAGAAGAAAACTGGTTAAGATTATCTAAAATAAATCAACAGGCGGTATTGCTCAGATCTCAATTAATGCTAGTAATTAAAAAAAGAAAACTTAGCAAAAAAGTAATTGATCTTGAAACACTCTATCAAATTATTTGTTCTCGTCAGCAAGAAAATTTAAAAAAGTCTTATGTTGCCTCTTTATTTAATCAAGGAAGAGACAAAATTATTCAAAAAGTTGGAGAAGAAGCAGTTGAGGTGATAATTGCGGCTAAAGAAGAAAGTAAGGCACGAATAATTTCAGAAGTTGCAGATTTAGTGTTTCATTTATTAGTGCTGCTAGTTTTTAGCAAAATTCAAATCTCAGTAGTTATAGCCGAACTTAAAAAACGAAACTCTTTTAAAAATAAAAGCAATAATTTATATAATTAAAGTAGAGAAAGGAAATTATATGTCAATAAAAATATATCAATATCAAAAACTAACTGTCAAAGAAAAAAGAAGATTATTTCAAAGATCTAGTGCTGATTATGAAAAAGTTAAACAGGAGATTAGTTCTAAAATGAAAGAGGTTAAAGAACAAGGTGATAAATCGATATTAGCTAAATATAAAGCAAGAGCTGTGCCAATTAAAAAACTGCTAGTTAATGAACAAGAGTTTCAGCAGGCTTATCAAAAAATAAATCCTAATTTTTTGACTGCTTTCAAAATAGCTAGATCTAATTTAGAAACTGTTTGCCGTTCTCAGAAAAATTCTTTGAATGACAAAGCCATGGTGAATAAAAATGGTGTTAAAGTGTGGCGAGAATGGAAACCAATTTCTAGTGTTGGAATTTATGCTCCTGGAGGTAGGGCTAACTATCCATCATCTTTGCTGATGTGTGCTGTGCCGGCAATTATTGCTGGCTGTAAGCAAATTATTGCTTGTGCCCCGCCTAATGAATTGGGCGAGTTACCTGCAGAATTATTAGTGACAGCTAAAGAGCTAGGTATTAAAAAAGTTTTTAAAGTTGGTGGTCCTCAGGCTATTGCTGGTATGGCTTATGGTACGGACTCAATCCCTAGTGTTTTAAAGATCGTGGGACCAGGCAATCAATATGTGACTGGTGCTAAATTATTTGTTTATCCGCAAACTGCTATTGATTTACCAGCTGGGCCTTCTGAAAACTTAATCATTGCTGATCAAACAGCTAATCCTGCTTTTGTCGCTGCTGATTTGATTACAGACACTGAGCATGGCCCTGACTCAACCGCCATTTTGCTAACAGATTCTTTAAAATTAGGGCAAGCGGTGCAACAAGAAATAAAAACTTTAATTGGGCAGTTGAAAACCAAAAAAACTATTGAAGACTCTTTGAAAAATTACAGTGGCATTATTTTAGTGGACTCTATGTCACAGGCAGTTGAAATTAGTAATGAGTATGCCCCAGAGCACATACAGATTATGACCAAAAATTCAGTTAAGTTAGCTGCTCAAGTCCAAAATGCAGGTTCGGTATTTATTGGTTCGTGGTCTTCAAAAGCTGGAGGAGATTATGCTTCAGGAGCCAACCACGTTTTGCCCACTGGACAAGCAGCTAAAGCTTTTGGTGGTCTATCAGTTGATAGCTTTGGTAAATGGGTTGAGTTTCAGCAGGTTAGTCAGCAAGGCTTTTTAAGTATCAGCGAGGCGATTGAAACTTATGCTCAGGTAGAAAAGTTGCCTGCTCACGAATTATCAAGCTCTATTAGAAAGACGATGCAAAATATTGCATCAAGGAACTAGAAAAAATGGCATGCATGCATGAGCCCTCTCGATTTGTTCCTAGACTGCGATTGGCATTGGATGAAAAATCTAATCCAATCAATAATTGACTCTCAAGATTCATTGTGACACTATATATTTAATATGAAAACATTTTTACATTGTGTTTTCTTAGATTGAAGGTCACCTTTGTTCGTGGCTTTTTTATTAAATAAAGAAGGAGGTACACATGATGAAGAAATTATTAGCTGGAACGCTGAGCATGTTTTTAATACTTGTTTCAGCGGGTGTGGCTAAAGCTGCAATAAATAGCTTTACTCCCAGTACTAATGAAGACAATCTCGCAAAAGGTTGGGCTCATGTTAACGTTCTTGACAAGGGAGTCGACGAGATTACTTTGGAATTTGTAAGCACTCGTAATTTTTATAGTTGTTTTGAGTACCGTGCTGATGGAGATACAGGTGAAAAAATTGGTAACACAAACTATAACCCAGAAGTAACGGATGGATTATACCCATATGTCTGTGTCAAGAATCAAACAAAAACCTTAGTTCTCTCTGCCGATGAGTATGTTGAAGTGAGAATGGTTTTTGGTGCTGAAAAGGATGAGCGCTTTGATTGGACTAGATTTGATCTGTTAAGGCAACCAGAAAAAGTGGTTGGTGGTGCAGAAACAATCACAGCAGGAGGAACTACTTTTAGTTTAGCAGTCAATGCGGTTTATACAGGTAAAAATAATGATATGCTCAAAGGAAAAATTCAGTATTCAAGAGACGGTTTGAAGTTTCATGCTGAATCAAAGTGCGCTCTGGTGAACGCTGAAGGCAATGTGGCCACTGTTGCAGGTCCTATTACCAAAGTCCAGGAGGGCACAGTTGCTGATAATACTTGGGTGTATGTCGCAATTCAGGAAGGCGGTACAGGTTCTGGAGATAGAGTGAGAGTGCTATTGCTTTCAGAAGAAGCAGCACTTAAAAGTTGTCAAAACCCAGCAGGAGAAACCCTTTTCCCGGGATTGGTTGAAAAAGGTGAGTTCAAGATTATGCTTTAGACCAATTGGATGTAGTATTAAAAAGCCATGGAGTGCTTTATCGCTCCATGGCTTTATTTGGATTAATAATTCTAATATTTTCCTGCCTTTTTATTTTTGCATTTCACAGTCAGCGCTGCCACTCATTTGCCAACTAAAATATAAAACTGACATTAAATTAGAGTGATACAATAAAAATTAAGAAAGGAAAATATTTATGTCACCAAGAAGATATCGCAACAGAGACAAGCACTTACAAGAAAGTCAGATTAGAAGACAGGAACACTTCGAAGATCATCAGGAAAGAAGATTAAGTCATCATATTTTACGAGAATTAAGAAGAGCTCAACAACATGAAATTACAGAGCATTTAGTTTATTCAAGATTGGCAGCCATGGTCAAGAATCAGGATAACCGAGAGACCTTGGAAAAAATTGCTGAGGAAGAAAAAAGACATGCAGGGATTTGGCAACAGTATTCCCAAGAAAAAATGAAGGCGAATCAATTTAAGGCTTGGTGGTATGTTTTTATAGCTAAAATTTTAGGGTTAAGTTTTGGCACCAAGTTACTAGAAAGAAATGAAGAGCAAGCACAAATTAACTATCAGGAGATTGGGAAAGAAGTAGCGGAGGCATCTCAAATTAAAATAGAAGAAGAAGAACGGGGACATAAGCTTGGTGGCATGATTAATGAAGAAAACTTAAAATATGTGGGCTCTATGGTTTTGGGCGTGAGTGATGCTTTAGTTGAATTAACTGGCGCTTTAGCAGGACTTACTTTGGCATTGCAACAAGGCAGATTAATTGCTATTACTGGCTTAATTACTGGCATTGCAGCTTCTTTTTCCATGGCAGCTTCAGAATATCTAGCCACAAAAGCCGAAGCACAAGATAAAGATCCCATTAAAGCCTCGCTATTTACTGGAGGAATGTATATCACTACAGTTTTATTTTTGATTTTGCCTTATTTTCTGATCAAAAATATATATTGGGCTTTAGGCATCACTTTATCAATCGCAATTTTGATTGTTTTTGCTTTTACTTTTTATGTGTCTATTGCTCAAGATAAACCGTTTAAAAAGAGATTCATAGAAATGGCTGGAATAAGTTTAGCAGTATCAGGCATTTCTTTTGTTATTGGATTTATAGTGAACAGATTTCTAGGTCTTGAAGTGTAGAATGGTTTTATTTGACCGCAGCTAATCTTGACAAGCTAATCTTGGCCTGAGTTTAAGGTCTTCTCAAACGCAAAGCTTCTAGTCCCAAAATAATTTTATTTAGCGTAGCAAAATCAGTAGTTGAAGTAAGAAATTGAGCTTCTGCTCCATTAGTAACAATAAATGTTCGTAGTCCTGTTTGTCTTGGAGTGTCTTCAATACCTATTCCCAATAATAACCCCGGTGGCATATTTGGGTGAGGAAGTTCGTAATCTAATACTATGGCTCCACCCTCGATAGTTCCAGCATCTCTTCCTGGTTTTAAAGAATTATCCATGGTGAAAAGACTAATGTTAAAAAAATTTTTTTCTTTAGAGTCTGGATCACTTTTTTCGTATACGATTCTTACTGTGATTCTGGCATCAGGAACATTTGCTGCATCTTTTTTTCTATTTACGTAACTAACTAAATCTTGATATTTTTTCAATATTATTTCAACCACATATCTTCTCATTTCAACTAATCGTTCTGTTGGATCATCTATAGTTTCATACTCTCTTGTCGGCATTTGTTTGCCTTCCCATCTATTGTCATCTAGTTTTGGATTAAACAGTTCATCATTATCTTCAGAATTCAGTGGAGGTAATTCGCTCATATTGATTGGATAATTGATTAAATACTATTTTATTAATGTAGTATAGATTAGCCTTTTATTTTTTACACTTAGTGTTGATCACACACACTTTTTTGACTGTTAATTATTGGTATACTGCAAGTATGAAAATAATGATTTTTCTTCATGGAACAATCATCATGCATCAGAGTGGTTTAGGAAAAACGCCTCAAGAAAGAACTAAACAAGTTGAAGAGAATGAGGCATTTGTTCATCGTTATGATGCTTATGTACCTGTTGATCAAGCAAATACGAAGTTAGCCAAATGGGTTAGGCAGGGAGCCAAGATAGTCTATCTTAGTTCACATCAGAACGATCAAAATGTTAAAAAGGACATTAAAGTTTTAAAAAAATATAATTTTCCAGAAGCGCCTGTTTTATACAGGCAGAAAACAGAAACTTATGCCCAGATAGCAGAAAGAGCTATGCCAGATATTCTTATTGAAGATGACTGCAAAAGTATTGGTGGAGCCATAGCCATGACATATCCACACATTAGTCCCTTAAGAAAAAGAATGATTCACTCTATTGTTGTAAAGGAATTTTCTGGAATTGATGATTTACCAGATGATTTGCAAGCGCTGCCATGTTTTTAGTATCACCGCGATAAGACCTCAATATTTTTAGAGATTTTTTTATTTTTCTGTGTTATGATTTTATTATTATGACCGAAAAACAAACAGAACAGACAGACTCAACAGCAAAAACTTCTCAAGGTGTTTCAAAATTTAAAAAATTACGAGCCAGTAAAAAATTTAGATTGTGGCTGATTGGTATATTAATGGTGATTACAGTGGTACTTTTTATCTTTTTTGAAAAGATGCGTGTTTTTCTGGTCGTAGCGTTTGTTTTACTGCTTTCTGCATTTGGACTAGAAGTTTCACAAAACGACTGGGATTTGCAAAGACTTTGGGAAACAAAATCATTGGAAGAGTCCAAGGTCGGTCGTGATGAATCAGGCAATATTAAACTTGATGAAGTTGGGAATATTCTGTTTGACAAAATGGGCAATGTCACCACCGATAAAACTGCAGGTAAAAAAGCAGATGATTATAACTGTGATGATTTTTCCACCCAACCAGAAGCGCAAGCATTTTTTGAAAAAGTCGGCGGTGTAGGCAATGATGTTAACAGACTTGATGGAGATCAAGATGGCGAAGCTTGCGAGGCTTTACCCAGCAACAATAACTAAC
>CAZTBN010000033.1:6469-8606 GCA_964611955.1 uncultured Pseudomonadales bacterium
CATTAACAACAATATATGTTACAAGGATTTAAACAATTTATTCTCAAAGGCAATGTGGTCGACTTGGCTGTTGGCGTTGTTATTGGTGTAGCTTTTAGCTCAGTCGTGACAGCATTAGTAGAAGATATTATTACTCCTTTCATAGGTGTGTTTGGAGGCACTCCAGATTTTTCTGCACTTAGTTTTACCATCAATCGCAGTCAATTTTTAATTGGAGATTTTATCAACGCTCTGCTTTCGTTTCTCATAATTTCTGCTGTGATTTATTTTTTTGTAGTACTACCCATGAATAAATTAACTGCTGCTGTTAAAAAAGAAAAACCGGTCGATCCCACTACGAAAAAATGTCCTCAATGTCTCAGCATTATTCCACTTAAGGCGAAACGTTGTCCCTTTTGCACTTCAGTTCTCAAAAAGTGAAGTTGTTGATTATAATAAAAATTTTCAAATAAAAGTTTAAAGCATCTCCAGCTTTGAATTTATATCAGCTAGCCTGTCATTAAACTTATTGTCGTCCTTAGTGATTTGACTTTGGTTGTGTTTAATTTATTTATTTTAGTGATTGTTTTCTTATGCGTTATCCGCAAACTGGGATTAAGAAAGTAGTTATTGTTTTTTGTAATTTTTTTTAATCTTTGAGTTTTTGAGAAATTATTTTTTCTGAATCAGGTTATGAACAAGAATCAACTGAGTTTATTCGCAGTTGTTTTTTTGTATTGATGATAGGTTTAAGTTTGAGTATAGCTATTACTAAAAATAGTAATAAAAAGCCAAACGCTTGATGCAACCATAAATGATTATCAAATAAATTTTATCATTGAGCCCACTTTTTTCAATAAGTGGGCTTTTTTTTATGGTTAGATTTTGAAATTGTTTGCAATGGGAGTCTTTTTTGAGTTTTCATGCCAAATAATTTGAATATTTTCTACTGATTTTTATAGCTAAATATTTTTCAAAACCTCCACTGTTTGATTTTTTCTATAAACATATATGACAAAATATATCAAATATGATAAAATTATAGGCTATGAAAAAAATATTCGAAAAAAAATTATCTTTATTGAATAAAAAAATACAAGTGGCTACTGTTGAACAAAAAGCTATGCTAATTTTGGGGCTTATGTTATTAATGGCTGTTTCTTTTGGTGCCGTGAGAGCTTTTGCTTTTAAAAATGAAAAAGAGATTGCTCAGTACAAAACGGAACTTATTAGTTTAAAAAGCTTTAACAATGATCAGGATTCTGAAATCGAAGATGAAAACGATCAATTATCAGATTTAGAAAATAATAATCAAGCTTCTTCACCAGACGCTGGTTCTGATATTCAGGAAAATTCAGCTGACTCACAAGCTTCTGAACAAACTCCAACAGGAACAGAACAATCCTCAGGCACACCACAATCACAAGATTCTGGATCAACTCAAGAAAATGAACAAAGTTCACAATCAGTGACTTCAACTCCAACTACTAATTCAACTTTAATACCCACTACAATTCCCACTGCTGTTCCAACTCAAGTTCAAGAGAATAATTCAGTAATTCCTACTCAGATTCCGGTAACCATAACTCCTACTCCAGAGGACATAAAAAAAACAATTGAAACACAGAAATTAACTGTAACCTTTTTTCCAACCAATAATTGTCCACATTATGCTTCAGGAACAGGAACAGATTTAGTTAAGAAAAATTTGAATAATTATTGGGATCATAGTTTGAACTTGAATTTAAAATTTACTGAGCCTAATACTATTTATCAGGTTTGGATCTGTGGCACTGGTGGCTGTGGTTCTCATACGAGCGCAATTTTCAAAACTGATGACGACGGTAATGCCAATGTTAGTGCTAATCTCGATGGTATTAAAAGCGGATACAGAACTATAGAGGTTATCGGTGTTGAACCAGCTTCAGGAACTTGCTTATCGGCTACATTATACTATTAAGATAAATGGGAGAATTCTGCCATTTAATATTATTAAAAATAATAATATTTACTTAGTTCAAAGTGCTGAATTTCTGTAATTTTTCTTCTTATTTTCCAATCATCTTGTTTAATTTTGATGAGTGCTGAAACAAAACAATTACTTTTTTATTGTTTCATTCGTGCTTTGTCTCAACTATAATTTAATCATGTCCTCACA
>CAZTBN010000034.1:0-8111 GCA_964611955.1 uncultured Pseudomonadales bacterium
GCCATGAGAGTTCATCAAAATCAATTTCCAGAGTTGTATCAGCTTTTTGTAAATCAAGCAACCAAACTTGGAATCCAAAAAGCAAATCTTTATATTAAACAAGATCCCTATCTTAACGCTAATACAATTGGGATAGACACTTGTTCGATAGTACTGCATTCAGCCATTGTTGAACAGCTGACAACCAAAGAGCTTTCTTTTGTAATTGCTCATGAACTTGGTCATTTTGCTGCTGGCCACACTAAAATCTCATCATTGCTAGTCCCAATTGGTAACGGCAACATGTTGACTAATCTTCTTTTGGGCCTGTGGCAGAGAAAAGCAGAATATACATCAGATAAGTGCGGGATTATTTTAACTCAGGATCTAGACTCTACAGTCAATGCAATTGTGAAATTAACAGTTGGAGGTAATCTTTTTGAACAAGTAAACATGAAGGGATATTTTAGTCAAATTAAAAAGGCAACCTCTGTCACCTCTGCTGTGAGCGAGCTTACTCTTAGCCATCCTTTAATTACCAACAGAATTAAAAGAGTAGTAATTTTTTGGAAAGAAAATTTTATAAATCAAAACAATGCATAAAAAAGAAAAAAAACAAAATACTGCAAAAGATTATTTTATAATTTGGGTTGTCTCCCTCATTATTTTTTTTCCATCAATGTTAGCAATGGACCAATTAGAGTCAGAAGGCGAATTGATAGGTTTAGCAATAATAATGGGAATTACTTTTTTTGTAGGAGTGGCAGCATTTCTCTTAATGTTTGCAAAAGCTTTAACTTCTTCTCAGAAAAACAAAAAGCCCACTTTTTCAACCGAAAGAGAAGAAATAATTGAAGGCCCAGAAAATTCTGGATTTATAATGTCTAGTAAAAATAAAATTGAATCAAAAATATCAGATCTAATTGATGATGATATTAATGATGTCGTTTTTAAACCCAAAAAACAAAGTAGTACTGGCAAAATTATTTTAATTATTTTAGCTATAATTTTATTTTTTGGAATTCTATCGCTACTAGACTCGCAGACAATCATGAATCCATCCACAACTTCTGAAAAATCAAGTACTTCCGAAATTGATTATAGAAGATTTATTGACATAGCTACCTATGATTTAAAAACAACAGCAAGCGGACATTTTTTTATGGGAACAATTAAAAATTCAAGCTCTAAATATCATATAACAGATATTATTGTTAGATTAGATTTTTCTAAAGACGAAGCGGGTAAAGATAAATTTGACACTAGATATATAACTATTCCAGCAGTACCAAAATCAGGAGCCTTAACCTTTAATGAACCAGTTTACATAAATCCACCTGTTAGAAATTGGTGGTATACCTGGCAAATTGAAGATGCCGATGGTTGGGAGCAATAAATTTTTTAGCTAAAACTTTTTTATTGTCTATTCTTAAAATACTCTCTTGTTTCTTCCTCTTCACAAAAAATATAGCATCCTTTCATTCCGCGACTCATTAAAGTTCTAAAAGTGTTTTTAATTATCAAATCTTCCTTTTTTTCTGTTCCTTTAATACCAGCTTTTAAGTCCTTTTTATAACCATGGAGCGACTTATCAGTTTTAGCTCTTTCATTTGGCTTAGTAATAATTTTGCCATCACGAACTTCAAAATCCTTACCAATAATGACTTCAGT
Organism: uncultured Pseudomonadales bacterium; assembly: GCA_964611955.1. Lineage (GTDB taxonomy): Bacteria > Patescibacteriota > Microgenomatia > UBA1400 > PJMF01 > CAYVBW01. The sequence goes on from CAZTBN010000034.1 coordinate 1,651, forward strand.
ATATTCAAGCTCTAAACCTTGGCAAGTATGAATGCAGCCAGCTTGTTCAACAGAATTTAGGGCAATTAAGTAGATAGATCCATCTTCTGCTAAATTTCACTGCATGGCAAAATTATGTTCTGGCAACTCAATATCAAATAATGACTTATCTTTTTTGCTAACCAAATCCTATCAATAACCCGCCACAATGATCCTGGAAAATAAACTATTAATCTACTGACGATAAGTCACATATTATTAAAAAATTCTGAAATATGAATTTGAAGATTTTAGATTTATCGCTCAAATCGAAAAGGAAATAGAGAAAGTTGAGCCTTCTCTTGCTTTTACCTCTTAAGCTACATTACTTTAATTGAATCTTAATCTATTTAAAATAGATTCTACTGTTTGTTGAAAATTATTAGTATTAAATTCTTCATCAGAGTTAACAATGTTTGTGTTTACATTGTTGCTTGATTCTCTATAAACGGGTAAACCAATTGTGAAGGTAGCCTGCCCTACTAGAGCGATATTATCTCTAGGGTGTTTAATGCGATAATAATATTGTTTGCTTAAAGAAATTATTAAAGCGGGCTGACCAGCGAGAGTCTTTTCAATTATGGTTTCAGATCCATAATCTTCTAAAAATTCTGATTTAACAGAAGACCAATCTTTTTGACTAACATAAATTGGGATTGCGATGGTACCATTAGAAAATTGATGTTTTAATGTCACTGCCAAAGACTCGGTACCATCCTTTTCACCACTACCTCTGTTAAAAGTGTTATCGATTTCCCATCCTTGATTAATGTCGATTGAAAAACCATATTCTTGACTATTATAAGTCTGTGGTTTGTCTACTTGCCAGTTAGTTGATTGATTAGAAGAATTAATTTTTTTATAGATTAAAAAACTAACTGCTCCAATAATAAAAATTGAACATATCAACAGAATTTTTTTAATCATAATTTCAAAACGAAAATTGGTATATTAAATGCCAACTGGCTCCCCGGGCTGGACTCGAACCAGCAACCTTGAAGTTACATGTTCTCCAACTATTTCTAGTCAGCATGGACTATCTCATCTTCCTGTAATAAATTACATAGGAAGCAGGGCGCTAATGGTGTACTCACCTAGTCTCTGCACCTTTCTTTTGCTAAGCAAAAGACTTGGCTCAGGATTACCATATCTCGCTATGCGGGATTTAGGTTTCCCTGAATTCACCCTGTTTTTCCACTCCGCATTACTACGAAGGGCTGCAGTAAACCAGCATGTATTTCTCTGTGACAATTAGCACAAACTAAAATACATTTCTTTAACTCCTGTTGAGTTTTTTCCCAAGATCTCGTCATGCCATCTTGAGATAAACCAAACTTTTTTGTACTTTCATCAATATGATGAAAGTCTAGAGCTCCAGAACATCGATGATATCCACAAAAACAGCATTTGCCTCCCAAATATTGAATAGACATTTGTCTAATCATTTTTCTTCGTTTGGACACTGCTTTTATAATATACTCTCGACGGTCGGCATAGGTTCTTTTTGGCATATTTATACTATACCAAATAAAACCCAAATTTCTCTACAGCTTCCTGCTCAGCCATTGAGCTACCGGGGATTAGTATTAATTTAAAGAGCTTTTGAATTATATCACTGCTAGTTCTTGATGTTTGAACAAACTCAGCAATAAATATAATTCTTGTGCCAGGAGAAGGATTCGAACCTACGGAGGCGTTTGCCAGCAGTTTTACAGACTGCCCTCGTTGACCACTTGAGTATCCTGGCTTCACTAACTTTTTAAACTGCTTTTTGGGCAGATCTTCTAATTTTATCAATTCTTGGGTAAAGATTCAAAATGAAACTATAAAAACTTTACAGCACACAAGGCAATTTTCTACTCCAAAAAATCCTGCAACTTTTTTCTTCTGGATGGATGCTTTAACTTGCGCAAGGCCTTAGCCTCGATCTGTCTAATTCTTTCTCTAGTCACACCAAACTTACGACCCACTTCCTCTAAAGTCATCATCTTGTTGCCACTCAAGCCAAACCTCATGCGCAACACCTTGGCCTCACGATCAGAAAGAGCCTGCAACACTTCATCAATATTTTCTTTGAGCATTTCTCGAGAAGTCATATCATATGGAGTTTCTTGTTTGTCATCAGGAATAAAATCACCTAACACGCTGTCATCTTCGCCATCGCCAACCGGGGTTTCCAAACTGGTGGTGTTTTGAGAAATCTTTAAGATTTCACGGACTTTTTCCGGTTCCATGTCCATGCGCTCGCCAATCTCCTCCGGAGATGGCTCGCGCCCCAGCTCCTGCATCAACTTTCTGGAAGCTCTCATTAACTTATTAATCGTCTCAACCATATGTACCGGAATACGAATCGTTCTTGCCTGATCAGCAATGGAACGGGTGATAGCTTGACGAATCCACCAAGTAGCATAAGTGGAAAACTTAAAACCCTTGGTCCAGTCATATTTTTCAACAGCACGAATCAAACCTTTGTTGCCTTCTTGAATCAAATCCAAGAAAGTCAACCCGCGACCAATATATTTTTTAGCAATCGAAACCACCAATCTTAAGTTGGCATCAGCCAACTGTTTTTTGGCTTGCTCGCCAACTTCAAAGGTTTTGGCTTGTTCTTTAAGATCAGGCAACTCTTTTTTATAAGCATGCATTAAAGAGCTAAACTCCTCTTTAGAAATCGCTCCACGTTCAAAATCTTCTCTGGTCAGTTTTAAATCTGCCAATAACAGCTCCAATCTGTCAGCCATACCTTTCTTTTTTTGTAACTCTAAAATTGTGGTAATGAGCTGGAGCTTCACCTCATCACCTGCCTCAACTTCTTGAGCTAATCTAATTTCTTCTTCACGAGTTAACAAGGGGATGCGGCCAATCTCTTTTAAATACATGCGCACTGGATCAGACAGACCTTTTTTGCTGAGGTTGGTTAAGTTTTCCAGTTCATCAGCTAAATCAGTTTCTGAGTCATCGCGATCACCTAAACTCATAAAAATATCAACTTCTGCTTCCAAAATACGATCAAAAAACTCATCCACAGCCTCGAGATGTTTTTCAGGCTTAGAAAAAACTTCCAGCACCTCATCTTGAGTCACAAAACCTTTGCCAATGGCAATCTCAATTAGCTGTTCTACTTTTTCTTGTAATCGTTGGGAAAGTTGAGTCATTTTGATCTTTGTATTGTATTATAAATAAGAGAAAAACTCAAACTTAAATTTAAATAATTGTGGTTTTGATTAAGTATATAAAAGTTTAAAAAATTGCTTAAAAGATAACTAACTAATAATGCGATAACTACCTTCAATTACTTCCTTTGGGGGATTGCCTTCAGTTTTTCTCTCTAAATCAGTCTGAGCCCCTTCCTTTGTAGCATTTTCACCAAATCTAGTTTCAATTATTTCTATCAAATCCATGATGTCATTAATTGGTTCATTATTAAATAAAAAGCCTCCCATTCTAATACCTGCAGCCAATGTAACCGCTAATCTAATTCTATGTCCTGCTTCTGTATCTGTAGGATGATGCTCATCATAAACCCATTTATGAGCTATTTCTTTTGCATGCAGCAAATCCTTAATTATCAAATAAGCTCTTTGCTCGCCTGCCTCCTTAGTACGAGCCTCCCACCACTGATTTTGAGCAAAAACTTCTCCCCATTCTTTTAAAGTATTAAAAAAATTAGCAGATAAAAAACCTTTGTTAATCATTGAATTTAAAATTTTAAATAAACTATCTGGCTGAACTCCTTTTTGCGTTGGCGTCATACATAAAAAAAATAATTAATAATCTCAGTTCAATTATTTAAATATTTCTATCTCACCACTGCCCAATCCAGAGTCGGGGTCAAAACAATTGGTTTTTCCCTGCCCACCACTACCATGTACTCAAACATACCAGCTTTTTTACCATCTTGAGTTTTAACAGTCCAGCCATCTTCTTTAAAAACCACATCAGCACTACCTGCCAAAACCTGCGCTTCCACACATAAAACTAAACCTTCTTGTAAAATTCTGCCAGTTCCTTTTACACCATAAGCTGGTAATTGCGGAGCCTCATGCATCTCGTGGCCAATCCCGTGACCAATAAACTCTTTAGCCACATTACAGCCACCTTTTTCAATCACTGACTGCATAGCAAAGCCCAAATCCCCGGTGGTATTTCCAACCACAGCCAACTTGACTGCAGTTTGAACCGCTTCTCGACTCACCTTGATCAAGTTATCATCAATTTTAGTCAGAGGAGCCAAACCTAAAGTAAAGCAATGATCGGTTTGCAAACCATCTTTAATTATCCCAAAATCAACCTTAACTATATCGCCAGGCTGAAACGGGCGATTATTAGGAATACCATGCACCACAGTATCATTAACAGAAATACAGGTTGCGTGTCGATAAAGATTATTAGCCGGACCAACGCCTTTAAAGCCTGGTATAACTTGATTTTTTTGACACAACTTCTCTGCTAAAGCATCAATTTCCAAAGGAGTCACTCCTGGTTTGACTACATCATAAAGCTGTGCCAAAATAGCTGTGGAAAGTTTAGCTACTGCCTGATATTGAGCCAGTTGTTGTGAAGTATGAATAATCATAAAAAATTCGTTACTAACGCTAATATATAAATTTTTAAAGTTAGCTCATCTCTTAGAGGCAAGCTAACACCTCATAAATCAAGATTAAAAAATTAAATTTATAACACAAACTGACCATTTTTATAAATCACTTTTTTATCACCGTTAACTAAAACTGCAGTTACTATTCTATCAGAGGTGCTAATAAAATCAGTATGCTCTGCTGAATCATTAAAACCTAGTTCTGCCCACTGCTGAGTTGTCACTTTACCCGGATCTTGATAATAACAATCCTTATAAGCTGCGCCTAAGGCGATATGGGTATTACCAAAAGGACCGCCCATATTTTCATCAAATAAAATTTCAGCCATTGGATGAGTAATGCGCGACATCCTTTTGTCTGTCAGGGAAAACTCACCAATTTTATCAGCATTAGGACTTTTCAGCATAGTTTGTAACAACTCATTGCCAAGTTGCGCCTCTGCCTGAGTCACGACTCCGTGCTCAAACTCAAACTTAATATCTTGAATCACATTACCATAGCGATACACAGGTTGGTTGATCTTGATCCAGCCTACACTACCTCGCCAATCAGGACTAGTGAAAATTTCAAACGAGGGAATATTGCGACCACTGCCGCCATTCCAAATTCGATCCTTGCCAATGGTTAGGGTCAGCTCCACATCATCGCCTTCAATAATAACTTGCTCCATTTGCAAAGCATTTAATTTTTGCTTAATTTCTATTTGTAGCTGAGCAATCTCGGTCCAGTAAGCAATTGGGTCAGCTTCATCTAAATAACAAGCTTGAATAATCTGTTGCCAATAATCTGGCAGTGACAAGTTCACCAACTTTGCCTTGGCCGCTACTCCCCATAAGGCAACAGTCCAAGTGAAATTGCCTTGATTTTCTTTAGCAGTGAGCCAGTCTCGATATTCTTTTTTAGCATCGCGCGCAGTAATGATTTTTTGCGGATTAATCGCTTTCAACTCTTCTGGAAAGGGGTCAGCAATCAGTTGTACTTGGTGGTGTAATAAGTTTGCTTTGCTCCGCCAATAATCTTGAGGAAAAAAGGTAAGTTGATGATCTTGCGCAAAGGTAAAATAATCTTGATCAAAACCAGTAGGCAACAGTCGCACTAGAGGATAGCCACCAGCTTGTAAAACTGTATTTTGCAAAGCCAAGGCCATAGACTTGGCAATATCTGGCACCACAACCTCAACTACTTCATGCGGTTGCAAGCCTCTGCCAGAATTCAAAGCAAAATTAATGAGCACTTGAGCATATTTCTCAATAATTTTGTCTGAAGGTTGATATAATCGATCATTCATAAACAAGTTACCTTTTGCTTTTTATCTTTATCAACTTATAATAAAACCATGGCATATTATAACCCTACCGATCAACTGAAAATCAGCGAAAATTTTTATAAAACTTCCTTGCCCGGATTATTTTACTTTCAAGCTAAAAAATATAATGACGAACGCGGGTTTTTTAGCGAAATTGTAAAATTATCAGAATTAGAGCAAGCCATAGGCAAACCATTTCCAGTTAAGCAAGTTAATTTAGCCCGTTCCGTGCAAAATACAGTGCGAGGCATGCATGCTGAAGGTTGGAATAAATTTATTTTTCTCTCTTCAGGAACAGCTTTTTGTGCCATTGCTGATGTGCAACCTGATTCTCCTACCTATAAACAAACTGAATACTTTAAATTAAGTTTTGATCAGGAAACTCAAGTGGGTTCAGGCTTATTTATTAGTCAAGGCTTAGCCAACTCCGTAGCAGTTTTAGAAGGACCGGTCAACTATATTTATTTAATTGACCGACCTTATAGTGAGCGCAATCAAGCTGACGAACGTTCCATTTCTATTTTTGATCCAGATTTAAA
>CAZTBN010000035.1:0-8077 GCA_964611955.1 uncultured Pseudomonadales bacterium
GTTTAAATTTGGCGGAGGTAGGTCTGGCGGCGGTGGTGCTTCAGGAAAATGGTAATTTTATCCTGATTAACTACCTTGTCAGTCCTGCTTAGCGGGACGGGTAATCACATTTAATCAGAATGGGGTTCTAAGGGGATTCCCCTTAGTGGAGCCCCGCTTAGCGGGGCGACAGAGGAGCAGATCAAGCTGAAAGCTGAATCGCGCCAGGAGTGAAACTCCTTAGAAAAGAGCGCAGCGATTTTATCCTGACCTTGATTTTGCTTCAACTTAAACCAGAATAAAGTTGTTGTCTAGAGTATTTGAGATTATTTTCCCAAGAAATTCCTGACAATCTCAAATGCTTTATTGAGTTCCTTATCAGGAATAAACCTTACCAAAATTTCAAACTGTTTATCATAATCGATCTGTTCAAGCGAATCAGATTGACTGGATTCTATAACGTTGCTAGCAAATTGGCTAAAACCATTTCTATGCACTAATTTTAATAAAGCAATATAGACAGCAGTTTGTTTAGAGCTATCGACTTCTGTCAACATATTTAATAAACCTACTGTATTAGATGCAGCGATTTCCTTAGTAATTTCTGGCGAATGTTGAATTAGGTGAAACTCATGATTAAGATTTGACATTGGTTATCTTTCTTTTTATTTAATAATTAATTATATCTCATTATATCAAATTATTTTAAAATTAATCAATAAGTAATAAAGTAGTTTAAGATTAATGATTCCAAATTTAAAACTTATTCTGATTAAGTACCTTGTTAACCCCGCTAAGCGGGGTGATAAATCAATTTAATCAGAATGGGGTTCTTAAGGGGGACTCCCCTTAGTGGAGCCCCGCTTAGCGGGGCGACAGAGGATCAGGCTTTGATCCCGCTTAGCGGGACAAAACGCTGAGGAGTGAAGCTCCTTAGAAAAGAGCAAAGCGATTTTATTTACTCTGTGGCAACTTGGTAAATAATGACCTCTTCATTATTAAAAACTTCAGTTAAAAATGAATAATCAAGTTTAGTTGGTTGGTCATTCACTTTTTCATTATCAGAAAAATAAACATACTTAACTTGATTTTGTTTTAAGGTTGCTAAAGCTTGGGACTCATCCATAGCTTGACCATAAAACTCAGTGAGAAATTGTTGTTTGCTGCTAGTGTCAGGAGTTTGCAGTAAATGCCCAAAATAGACTCGCTGGTCAGTCATAGCAGGGATAAAGTTGCCAATATAATAGGAGCTTAATACTGCTGATAGCGGTGGGGTTTGAGTTTTTAAAAACTCAAAAGCTTGCTGTTGACTAACAGGAAAATAATACCAAGGATTTTGCCGCGTAGTTTCCTTAAGGCGATAACTAAACATCATTAGGTTTGTCATTAACACCAACCCCACAGTGTAACTTAAGAAAATCAGCCAGATTTTTGGATATTGAGCTGAGAAATGTTTTTGACATAACTGTTGTAAAGTTTTAACAGTTACAATCACTAGCGGTATCATCATGCCTCGTAAATAAAATCTGGCAAAACCAACTGGCAATAATAATAATGAAACACTTACCACTATCCAAATTAGCAAAAAACTGATTAAAGCTTTTTTTTGTTTCACAAAAAATAATTGATAAATCAGTGGTATTAATAAAATGCCATAGCCTAAACTAAAAGATAATAAAGTTGGCTTAGTTAAAGTTTGTCCGGTGACACCAGCAAAAGTGGGATTCAAAGATAAATTAAAGTACATCAATCCGACAATCATCAATCCAACCATTGCTAAACTAGCCATAAAAAATTTTTGATTAGTAGCCTGATTCTGTCCATAAAAAATCAAGCCAATTAATAAAAAGCTGAGCAAATAATAAGGATAAAAAACTAAGGTTACTGCTAAGCTTAAAATCGTTATTACTTGCCATTTTTTTTGACCATCTATAATTGCAAAATAAAAACCAAATAAGCTTAAAACATAGCTGCTTAAGGCAATGGCTTCATGAGGTCTTTGCCAGGCACTCAGTAACATGATTGAAGTCATGTGCGTGTCAATAGATTCAAAACTAGGAAATGCTAAAAATCCCAATCCTCCGCCCAAACTAATCGCTAATGTAGTTAATAAAATAACTTTATTACTTTTAAAAATTTTACTTAAGATTGTTATCAAAATTGTAATTAGAAAAACTGTAGTGATAGCGGAAAAAATATGAAATACTAAAAAAGGATCAGCGTTAGCAAAAATTACACCTAGCAAGGTATATACCGGATAATACACAATTGCCTGATTAGGCATTGAGGTATACGTGTTTTCCATGAAAAAGCCTTGAGTTTGCCCCCATCTAATGGCTGAGACATAAACATTAATATCCCAAGGATCAAACCAGGAAGCTTGACCAGTAAAAACATATCCTGATGGAGTTTTTTGCAGAGCATACCAATTGGGAAATAAATTAAAAAAAATAGCAATGACGCTGATAATACTGATGATGAGTAGTAGTTTTTTATTAATCATTGTAGAGCCATTGTTTATCTTGAGAGATGACTAGAGGCTCTCTGTCAGCTACAGGTTTAAGTTTGATTAAATAAACATCATAACCCCCAGTTTGACTGTTGTCGTACACAACCTCTTCCAGATTATTATTAATGTATTGAGCAATATGTTGATTAAGAAAAAAAGATAAAATAATGTAATCTACATCTGAAAAAATAGCATTGTAAACATTAGGATCAATCGGCTCAGTATCAGGATTATTGGGCGTGACTCTTAATTTTAAATCTGGTCTTTCTTTTTCAAAATAAAAAAATGGATCAGGATAGCTAGCCATGAGCACAGAGCTATTTTGCGGAATCATGTTTGCAATTTTTTCAGAAAAAGACCAATAATTGTCAGGATTAGTAACAATGCCATTTAAGGTATTAAAGAAAATTAAACAGTTAATCACAATTAAACTTAAGAAACCCAATAGAGGCCAATAAAACTTTTTATCCCAAAAGTATTCTAAGTTTTTGACTAGCATTATGGCTCCAAAAAAACTGATAAAAACTAGATACCACATCTCTTTCATCAAGATTGGCAACAAGGTTGAAAAAAAAGCTAGGAAAAAAAAGATTCTAGTTTTGGCATCTTTGAGTGTGTTATTAATTAAACTACGCATAATAAAAACAAAATTAGAAATAAAATAAGTGAGTAAAACTAAACGATGCAACGGTTTAAATTTAAAGGTTTCAACTACAAATAAAGGAGCAAACTCTTTGCGATGGATTTGAACTTTATTTTGTAAAAGAAAAATATCCAGGTTTTGCCAAAAGCTTGCCATCCAGACGAGTAACCCGATTAAAATCGGTAGAGCAAAAGTAACTAGAACCACTAATTTTTGCTTAAAATTTTTCGTTTTTAAAAATAATAAATTCAGACCAATCGGTCCTAAAATAATAGCAGCGGTGGGGTGAGTCAGTAAACAAATGCCAGCCAAAATGCCACTGATTAAATTATGAATATTTTTTTCAGAAGACAAATAAATAAAGTGAAATAATAAAGCTAAGACTCCCCAAACTAAAGTTAAGATTTCCATGCGCTCAACAATACCAGCATCTTGAAAGTAAAAATCAGAAACTAGCAACACTAGCAAGACAATGGCTGACAACCGGTGTTTGAATATTTTTTTTGCTAAAAAATAAGCAATAATTAAGGCAGTAGTAGCACAGACCAAAGAAAATAATCTGCCCACGGTAATGCTGGCTCCAAAAATTTGATAAATTGGCGCTAAGAGTAAAAAATAAACAGGCGGATACCAATAGGAATACTTCTCCACATGAGGAATAAAATCTTTAAATAAAGGAGTGCTAAAACCTAGTCCGTGATTAAAGCGATTGACAATATCTGAATATAAAGCCTCATCCATAAAAACTGGAAATTTTTCATAAAGAAGACTAGCTAAAACTATAAAAAAACCAACAATCAGCAAGCTGGCTATCAATTTGTAATTGAGTTTAGGAAATTCAAGTTGCATCTTAAAAATATTTTTTTCTGATTTTGATTAATTCTTGGATATTGTGTTTAATTTCTTGCCAATTGGTATTAGAAACACCTCTGGTACGATTCACAAAAATGCCAGGTATTTCTTTTATTTGATAGCCTTCTTGCACCAGAATAAGCAAAACTTCAGTTAAACTTAAATAACTTTTGCAGATTAAATTATAACTCTGTAATTTTTCTATGGCAGAGCGAGGATAAGCTCTAAAGCCATTAGTATAGTCAGTTACTTTCAGTCCAATCGCCACTCTCAAGATCATATTAGACAAAAAACTAAATACTTTGCGCTGAATTGGCCAATTTTCAATTTTACTGGTAGGTAAATATCTAGAACTAAGGGCAACAGTATTATTATCACCTGTAGCAATTAATTTGACCAATTCTTTTGGCTGATGAGAAAAATCAGCATCCATCTCAATCATAACTGTTGAGGAAAAGTTTTTTAAAGCGAACCTAAATCCTAACTGAACAGCATTCCCTCTGCCTGCTTTTTGCTTGTTTAAAACTAGATGCAAATTTTGATATTTTTTTTGTAGTTTTTTAACTTCTTGGGCAGTGCCATCTGGTGAGGAATCATCAACAATAATAATTTTGGCTGTTGGTAAAACAGAGGCAATTTTGGTCACTAGTAACTCAATATTTTTCACTTCATTATAAGTGGGAACAATTATGGCTGGCAGTTGTGCGGCTATTATTTTTGACAATTAAGTTGAAAAAAATTCATTAAGTTTTTTAATGAAAAAATCTAGGTCTTGTTTAGTTAAATCTTGATGGCAACCAACATAAAAACCAGCTTGAGCTAAATACTTTGCCACCGGATAATCTTTTTTAATTAGTTTTAACTTGCGATAAGCAGGTTGACCCAACACCGGCATCAAAGGTCTAGTTTCAATTTCATGACTTTCCAAAAATTGAATCAGTTTTGCTAGGGAGTGAGTTTTAGAATTTAAATAAGAAGGCGTTAACACTAAAGGATAAGCCATAAAAACATTATGATCATTTAAAATTTGTGGCAATTGTAGGTATTTTTTTAAACTAGCCAAGTTTTTGTTGAGATATTGAGCATTTTTAATGCGAGCTTTTATTAATTGATCTAGGTTTTCTAATTGAGCTAATCCAACAGCACCTTCAAATTCTGACAGTCTGTAGCTAAAGCCAGGATAGTTGAATAAAAAGCGATTATTAATGATCGTTTCGAATTTCGTATCATTTACATCAACATCATCATCAATGCAAAAATAAGCAGAATCACGGCCATGATTAATCAGGCTTTGCATCAGCGTAGCCAGTTTCTGATTATTAGTAGTAATGACGCCTCCAATCCCGGTGGCAAGGACATGAGCAGAGTTGGTAGAAAAAGCGCTAGCGATGCCAAAACTACCCACCTTGCGTTTATAAACCGTAGCAGCCATGGTTTCACAGCAGTCTTCAACGACCAGTAAATCATGCTTTTTTGCCAGTGCCATGATTGGTTTCATGTCTGCTGGCTGACCAAATAAATGGACCGGCAAAATGGCCTTAGTTTTGGCAGTTATTTTTTTCTCGATTAAATCAGGATTAAGATTGTAAGTTAAGGGATCAACATCTACTAAAACAGGTTTCAACCCAGCTAATAAAATGGCGTTAACCGTAGCCACAAAAGTTACGGCTGGCACAATAATCTCATCTGAATCAATCCAGTGATATTGAATTTTTAAAGCAGCTAAAATGTTGTGCAAAGCAGCCGTGCCACTACTGCAAACAATGCCATATTGGCAATCATGTAGCTGAGCAATCTTTTTTTCAAACTCTTGACAAAATTTGCCATAACTTAACCGTTTTGTCTTTAAGATTTGGTCAATATACCGCTTGGTTTGCTGATTGATACTAATTGTACCTAAAGAATAATTACTCATAGCTAGTAGTATATAGATTTTACCAAAAAAAATATTGTTAAGATTTTATTTATTCTGATTAAATACCTCTTCACCTTACTTTGAATCAAATTTAATCAGAATGGGGTTCTAAGGGGACTCCCCTTAGTGGAGCTGACATTACAAATATTATTATGTAAGCGACAGAGGAGCAGGCTTTGATCTTGTCCCGCTGAGCGGGACAAGACAAAACGCTGAGGAGTGAAACTCCTTAGAAAAGAGCAAAGCGATTTTTTTGATATAGTTTGAGATATTTAAAATTATCACCAATTATCTGTTTTAAAAATAGCAATTTGTTGGCAAAATCTATGCTTAAAAAGGAATTGTTTTTAAGGTCATCTCTGCTATAATGATAGTTCTGATCTGCTGACAGTGCCTTAGTCAACTAAGTATTCTGTCTAAGTAGAGTTAAAGAAAAATGCAAATTTTTCTCGAATCACTCTAGATTATTAAGAAGAGTTGGGTGATCAGCCAACTGACACAGAAAAGGCACTATGCAACCTTCTCAAGACGTCAACAACAGTAAAATCTATATTGGTAATTTACCATATAGCGTTACTGAAGATAAACTGAGAGAACTCTGTGCTGAGTTCGGAGAGATTACCTATGTTAAGGTAATTACCGATCAACGCACTGGCCGCTCTAAAGGCTTTGGTTTTGTCGAGTTTGCTTCACCAGAAGCAGCTGAGGCAGCCATCAAAGCCCTTCATGGAACACTCCTTGAAGATAGAGAATTGGTGGTCAACATTGCTCGTCCTCAAAAGCCAAGAACAGATCGTTCTTACGGTAGCAGAGGCGGTTATGGTGATCGTCAATAGGCTTAAGTTTAGCTTATAAACAGAAATCCCTGGTTTTTACCAGGGATTTTTTTTATTCACACAGCTAGAAAGGTGAGATTAAGCCTACTTTATGCTCTCAAGATACTCTTTTAATTCTGGACCAAAAGTTTTATGAGCAAGCATAAACTGTAAATGGGCTTTCATATAACGAATCGGATCACCAGTAGTCATCCACTCTCCATTAATAATTTTATAGCGCACTAAACCATGTTTAGCCACTTGATCGTTGGCGTCTTGCAGCCACATCTCATCATCTAAGCCAGTGGCATCAGGTTTGAGATATTTAAAGATTTCTGGAGTGAGAATGTAGCGTCCGTAAGAAACTAAGTTTGAAGGAGCTTGATCACGATTTGGTTTTTCAATTACAGTTTCAATTTCATCTTGGGTACCTGCTTTAATCTTGAGCACTCCATAGCGATCTACCTCAGACCATGGGACTTCTTGAGCTGCTAGTAAACCATCACAAGGAGATGAAACAAAAGCGTCTATTAACTGTTTGACTGCGCTAACTTCGCTTAAGACTAAATCATCACCCCACATCACGACAAAAGGGCCATCAGATATTAAATCTTTAACAGTTAAAATGGGTCGACCATTACCATAAGGTAGGCCTTCGTCTTGAGGAACAATAGTAATTTTTGGTAATTTAAACAGTTGCTCCACCTTATCCCAACGATCAAGTTTTCCTTGACGAATCATTAAGGTTCGAATCGAGGTAGCTCGACCATAAAAATAATCTTCAAATTTTGTGACTTCTGAAGGAGAGGCTACAATAATGACTTCTTCAATACCGGCTTGAGCACATTCCTCAACTAGATATTGGATAATTGGTTTATCAACAATAGGCAAGAGTTCTTTAGGAAAGGTTTTAGTAATAGGTAAAAATCGAGAACCGAATCCGGCGGCAGTAATAACAGCTTTACTGATTAAATTGGTCATAGTTTATCGTTATTTAATATTATGATTACTATAATTTATCAGTTTTTGCTCTAAATCACAAATAATCAGAGTTAATTATCACGAGTTTATCTGACTATAAAATCATTAGTTAACAGTGATCTAGCATCTAGAGTCACATTGGGATTAAAAGTAGGTCTTAAGTTAACTCGCCACTGATAGTTGCCCACTGGTAAAGGTCGAGCAAACATATAAACATACTGATCATATTTTTTATTGATAGCCCATGATATCCAGCCCGAGCTGTAGTTAGCTAGCTTATTATAAGTTCCACTCGCGGTTTTTTCCCAAATAGTAAAGACTATATCATGAGGATAGTTGTTATCAGTGGAAACATCCTTAATTCTCAGTTCTAGAGGAAAGCT
>CAZTBN010000036.1:0-7726 GCA_964611955.1 uncultured Pseudomonadales bacterium
AAAAACACTAAAGTCTCGCGCGCACCTTCATCTCTGCCTCAACTACCTCTTTATCTTTACCATATTTCAATCGAGATAATTCTTTAATCATCTCTGCTAATTTAGGATTTTTCTGAGCTTCAATTTTAGACACATCTTTTTCAAGAGAAACGCTAAAAGGCACCATTGGCTCATTATTAACAATAGTTTTCATGTAAACGTGATACTTTTCAACATTAGTTAAATCGGTTTCATTAAAAGTGGGCATAAACTCATGTTGCAAAAAGTTGGCGTCAGTCACTCCAATTCTAAAAGCAACAATCGAACCTACGTTACCAAAAACAGCATTTTTAACATCTTCATCAATCTGACCAATGTACTGATTAGCCACGGTTAAATTCAGTTTGTATTTTCTAGCCTCTGACAAAATAGTGGCAAAATCCTCAGTGGCATAGTTCTGAAACTCATCAACGTACAAGAAAAAGTCTTCTCTTTTGTCCATATCCATATCTTGTCGGCTCATAGCAGCGGTTAAAATTTTCGGCACCAAAATTAAACCTAAAAATTTCGCATCTTCTTCTCCCAAAACACCCTTAGATAAATTACATAAAATAATCTTTTTCTCATCCATCGCTTTTCTAAAATCAAAAGCACTTTCAGGCTGACCAATAATATTACGCATGGTTTTATTAGTCACAAAACGACCAAACTTAGACACAATATAATCCAAAACCTCAGATTTATGGAAATCACTAGTTTGGGCAATCTGATCAGTCCAGTATCGTTTGACCACCGGGTCTTTGATGTAGGGCAAAGTTTCCTTAACAAAATTCTCATCAGTTAAAATACGCACCACTTCAATAAAGGTAGAGTTTTCACGACTCATCACCGACAACATGGCATTGCGAATCGCATGTTCAAACCGAGGACCGATAATACCAGTGCGATGAGGATCATATAATTTATACATTAAATTAATAATTGAACTAACCACAAAGTGTTGCTGTTCTTCACTATGAGCTTCCATAATATTTAAACCCATGGGTCGTTCCCGATCAGAAGGGTTAAAGTAAATCACATCCTCAGCTCTTTCAGGAGGCATTAGTTCCAACACGTCTTCAACAAAATCTCCGTGTGGATCGATTGCCGCCACACCCTTACCATCTTCAATATCTTGCAAAATCATTTGCTTTAAAAATTCTGATTTACCTGTACCGGTTTTTCCAATAATGTACATGTGTCTACGTCGATCATTTAAATACATACAAACTCTTCTCTTTTCACCCCGATAATGAGATTCACCAATAAATAAACCCTCAGTAGGAATTTCATGAGGAGCGGGAGCGTTTTTGGCAGTCATCCATTTGATATGGTGAGTCTCAACTGTTTTATTAGGAAAATGAAAAACAGTAGCTAATTCTGCTGTGTTTAAGATTGAGGTACCTCTGTTAAAAAGAGGCATGTAGCGATAAATAAAATCAATCATAAACAAATGTTTAATCCAAATTCTAACTTTCGTAAAAGAGTTATTAGGTGAAGTGAACTGGGCAAAAGCGCCAGTAATGTTTTTGAGATGAGAATCAACTGATGCATCGTCAAGGGCTGAGACTACCATGCGAATCGAGGTGGTAAATCCTGGTCTTGCTATCTTTTCGCTGATAGCTTCCATTTTTTTAGGATCATGTGCATAAGAAGCCTTTTCTGGATCAGCTTCTTTTTTCTTTTCTTTGCTCATGGCTGCCTTGCCTTTTTTTTGCCAATTTTTATGAGCTGGCTGAATCAAAATTTGCAAAGCACCACCTTCACCAGTATGCATTTTAGATAAAGCTGAGGTAATTAAAGACAGTCCGTCAGTGGGCAAATCCTTATAAATTTGAATGGGCTGATAATTAGATTTACTTAATTTTAAAGCAGCAAAAGCGACCTTACCTGCTTCATTAAAAATATTAACTTCATCAACTTCTTCAATACTGGCAGAAGGATAAGCGCCATTAATCTGTTTTTCCACCACATCTCTGATTTTTTTAGAACAACTAACGTAAAACCCCATTTCTTCTTTAATAGCTACAATTTCAAAAGCAATAATTTCCTGACGCTTTAAAAAACTAAAAGTGCCACCCTTAAATAAAGAGTACAAACCAGCAAACATTTGTTCAGCAGCATCAATTTTGATTTCATTATCCTTGGGTAGTTTGACTAAGAGTGTCACAAAATTTAAAGAGTAGTCCTCTCTCTTCATGTGATTAAGCCATTGAACCAACATGTAAGCAAAAACTGCCAAGATACCAAGAATAATGACTGCCACCACAATACCAGTCATAATTGATATCAATTGATTAAAAATTTGATCAATATTCTCCATAAATTTATTTAATGATAATTTTACTCTTAACTTAATTATTTTCTACTTGCCTGTAAATCACTTTCCCTTCAAAAATCTTAATAATCTTCTTACTCCATTCTATCAGCCAACGAATACTTAATTTAGGGCTTTTGCGTTGACCTATGGTTTGAATTTCCGGAGTAATGGGCAAAACCACTACTCTCTCTGCCACATATTGATTATCATCAGCCATATTATTAGCGTCATCGGCAATCACAATTTCTTTAGGAGCCTTATCCTTATCTTCCTGAACTTCTTGAATGTATTTTTCAACTTCAAGCGGTAACTCTGGAGCTTTTTCTTCTTCAATATACTGAATACTAACAGGCTGCTCTAGAACAGAGTTAAAGCCTCCTTCTGGTGCTTCTTTACGACTAGCAGTGCCGTAATTTACTGGTTGCGCTGGATCAACTTGTAGCTGTTCAACAGCTTGCGTTTCTTGACCAATGCTGTCCAGTTCAACTTGATCTAAAACTTGCTCAAATATATTTAGTTTTTCAGAAGTAGAAATTGGTTGAGAACTGGTTTCAGAAATACTATCAATAGCACCAGTTGGAGACTGTTTGAGTTGATCCTCAGCCGCCTGAGTTGACTGAGATTGACCAGACTTGCCCATCTGCAATAAATTAATCATTGGTTGAGAAAACCTAGATAACAAAGCTCTTGAACTATAAGAGTTCCCGCTAGACTGAGAAACTTGAGGCTGAGCAGGCTGTTGATTCATAATTTATATTTCGATGTCATTAAAATTATCTTTTTTTTGACACCATTATTCTCTATATCATACAGGGAATTAACAAGAGATTAAAGAGCGTCAAGGTAAACTAAAAAAGGTAAAACTATCACCAATCTCAAGACCATGTTGTTTCACAAAACCAGCTTGAGTTTCCAGCACCGCATTCGCAGCCAAAACAGGTTGATAAATTGGTAATTCTGATAAGTTTTGGTCTGGTTCTGGCTTAGGTACAGCTAAATTAAAACCAATAATTTCACCATCACTCAGCCAAATCAAGTCTAAATTAAAGTTCATGTCTTTCATCCAAATTGACTGTGATGCTTTTTTATTAAAAACAAACAACATACCATCGCTACCAATAGCATCGCGATTGCTCAAGCCTAAAGTTCTGCTAGCATTGCTGTTGACTAGCTCAAACTCAAATATTTTTTCATTAATAGTGCCAGAAATCAGAGAACGATCTGATAACAGCAATAACTCATTATTTGACAAATGATTGTCAATTTTTTGCTCACTAGGATAAATAAAATAAACTAATAAAAAAGCCGCACACAATAATAAAATAATAATGAGTTTTACTTTCATGATGATCAGTTACACCAAAATTAACAAATTCAGTAGGACAAAATAAGCACACATTCCTGTGAGCAAAATCATAATTTGCTGTTCATTTAATTTAAGTTTCATTTGTGTTAAAAAGCGCTGATTAAATAACACAGTTTGTTGATGTAGTTGCCAAACCTCAACAGTTAAACCTAAAATCAGTCCCATAATTAAACCTGAGCCAATTAAGCTACCGGTTGAAGTCACGATAAAAATAGATAATGGAACCAAGGCTATTAAAAATAAAATTGAGCGAGTGGCTAAAAATGGGGTCACTGTTTTTGAGGATAAATTAGCGCTAGTGTCGTTATAAAAATTATTCAAACTAAGTTCGTCCGACACTAATAAAATTAAACCTAGCAAACCACCTAAAATAAATAGCCAATATGTTTGCCAAGGTTGAATAAGAAATAAAATTACAAAATAACTTAAAAAAACAATACTTTTAATCTTCACCAAGGGAAAAAATTTTTTCATAAACTAATATTTAAGTGACAAAACTTTTAACACGCTTTCATTAACTTTGCTGGCAAAAGTTGGATCTTGATCATATAACTCTGCCAACTGTTGTTTAACAATTAAAAGTTGATTAACGCTCACTCCTTCTCCGTAAACTAAAACATGATTGCCAGCTAATAAAGCCAAGTAAGAAACTCTGGCTAAACCAATGAACTCGGTTTTGGGTAGATTAGCGCTAGCTGATGAATTAATAGTTGCTGTTAAAGCTAAATTAGCAGCCGTGCTACTGTCCAGAGTGGCTACATCATTATTAATCAGTTCTCCAAATGGCTCCACAGCTTTCATTTCCAAAGCATCGCTGAAAATTAAACTAGTTTGATTCGCAGCCAAAATAGAATCAACACAAGCCGAGCTAATCGAACAAGGCAAATTATCATAGTTATTTTTCACCTGAGCATGCGAAGTCATGATACCGATGGTTGGATATAGCTCTAACAGTTGTAAAAAAATTGCTGCGTCTTGTGCAGTCGGCTCAATGATGTCACTCGCAACATGAAGGTCTTTTTTGACACTGCCCAATCCAGGGTAATGTTTAAGCACTGGCATAATCTGATTAACGCCAAAGACTTCAATATAATTTTGCGCAGATAACAGCGTGTGCTCGTAATCATCACAACTACGACTGCTCAAGATTACACTATTAATATCAATAGTGGGAGCAAAAACAATGTTAATGCCTGCCTGTGTTAATTCCGTTGCTGAAGTAGTTAAAACTGATAAACGATCAAACTCTTTGGCTTGACAAAACTCTTGCCAACTAGGCAGTTGCGTAAAACCTGCTCCAGATAAACGTTGGACTGATCCGCCTTCATGGTCAACTGCAAATAAAGGCGCTTCTTGAATATCAGCATATAACTCTTTAATGCCATTAATCGCAGTTTGAGCCTGAGTCAAAGTAATTTTAGATCCATAGAGAATCACAAAACCTGGTTCAAAACTATGCACAGCTGACAGCTGATTAACCTGAGCCAAACTGGCAGAACTCGTAGCCGAGGTTGACTCGCTTGTTGGCACCAAGTCACCTGTAATAGTGAGAGGATAACTCATTAATAAGCCAATTTTTTCCTCTGCAGACAATTTTTGAAAAACTGCTTGACTCGGACTAATCGAACCACTATTCTCTTCCAACTCACTAGTCTCAGCTACAACTTCTTCTTGATTAAAGCGATCATAAAACGGTGTAGCAAAATAATTATAGCCCAGCAAAATGGCTAGCAAGGCTAAAAAAATAATAAAAATGGTAGTTGAGCTTATTTTCATGTTTATTCTTTAGTCAAACCTTTTTTATGTTCTTCCTTAATTTGTTTTAGTTTCCACATAAATAAAGCCGCCTTATTTTTTGCTCGAGCATCAGAAACAAAGCTCAAAGCTCTTTCTAAAAAAGCTCTATTTTCTTTTTTAGCCAATCTCATATACAAACTAACTCTGGTTAAATCTTCTAATTCTAGGGCCATGCGATAACCAAAATCTTGAAATTCTTGAGTAATGTAGCCTTTGTTTGCTTTGGGTTCAAATTGATCAAATAAAGTACCAAGGGTTTGAAAGCCTTTTTTGACAGTTTTTTTTGAATCAGAAGACATATTAAGATAACCTCGTATTAACTGCTGGCTTATTTTTTTTCTCTGGCCAGCATGCTGAGTAACACTCCTGCTGAGCCAAGCGCAAACAAGCCTGTCCAATCAACTCTAACTATCAAAAAAAAGATTAATAATAAAAACCAAAAACAAACAGCAGCAATAGAACGGTTAACCTCCCTATAAACAAAATAAGAAAAAACTTGGCTCCCTCTACCCCTAGCAAACAGTATTTTATCATGCATGAGCCAATATAGATCCCCGAGCATGCGATTACAGCTATCAAGAATGACCACATCCCAAGCTCCGGTGACATAAATTTTCAACATCGAGATTAAGGATAAAATACCACCAGAAATGAGAAATGTTTTTTTGACTTTTTTCTTTTTATCTAGCATCTCGCCGATAAATAAATTCAGGGCTAGGACTACAAAAAATGTAAAGGAGTAAATATAGCCTACTTTAGTCACATCGCCAATTAATAAAAACACAAACAAAGGCCACAAAACAATACTAATATCGTAAAAATAACGTCCCATTTGAGAAAGCACCAAGAGATTATATGTTTTTTCCTTCATCCAGGAAATATATTCTGATAGACTCACGTCATCTTTTTCTTGATCAACATCTAATTGAATTGTGCCAATCATAGAAATAATGATCAACAAAATACTTACATAAAACAAATAGTTATAGCCTAAAAAGCTGACCACTAAACCTCCCAAAGCCGGTACCAACATAGTTAAAAAATTGCCTAAAAATCTAAAACCGGCTAAACTTTTGCCCATCTCTTTGGAAAAAGACAAACGACACACTAAAGTGCGATAAGATGGCCAAAAAAAACCATTTTCAATACCAGCTAATAAGGTAGCTAGGATCAAAAACCAAGGATTTTTATCAATATAAGTCAAGCTCAGCAACCATAAAGTTTTCACAGCACTACCCAACAGCATAGCTTGTTCGTGCCCAGTTTTTAAAGTAAAACGAGCTTGAGCAAAATTAGCAGTAGCTGAAAAAAGTCTCTGAAATAAATAATAAAAACTGATTAAAATCATCCCTTTTTGAACATCAGTAAAACTAGCGTGCCAAAAATCCATAGTTTGCGCCATTTTATAAAAAAACAAAGGTAAATAAAAACTGCCCAAATGACCGCCAGCGTCTCTAAACAAGAGACTAAAAGCTAGCCAGCGACGGTTACGACGACGTTTGGAAATATTATCCTTAACTCTGTTAACAACTTTAGAGAAAAAACTATCTGATTTAAACATAAACTATTTGAATAGGCTACTTATTAAATTGATTAAGTTTATTAAGAATAGTTAGGCAAACTTTAACTGTTGCATAATTACCAAAAATAATTCTTGTAATTGCTGCAACTGTTCTTGAGGCAATTTTTGCAAAACATAACTCTCAGCAGGAAAACTACGCTCTCCTTTTCGATCATCAACACCAATTCTAATATGCCAAAAATTTTCTAGTCCTAACTCTTGATAAATAGACAGTAAACCATTGTGTTGTTTAGGACCAACGCCTTGCTGAATTTTAAACTCCCCTATGGGTAAATCCAAATCATCATGAACCACAAAAATTTTATCTAGATCTTCATGACTCAACTCTTTCAAATCGGTATTGCCTAGATATTTGATAATTTTACTCACTGCCTGGCCTGACAGATTCATGAAAGTTTGTGGCTTGGCTAATATGAATTGAGTGTCAACACTAATTTCAGAGGAGAATTTATGATTAAAAGTAAAATTAGGTAACTCCAGCTGTTGTTGTAGATAATCCAAAAACATAAAACCAGTATTATGGCGTGACAAATGGTATTCTACTCCTGGATTACCTAGACCAAAAATAAACTTCTTTTTTAACATGACTCTATTGTAAAGGGAAAATAAAAAATTAAAAAGGCAGAACAAACCACAATCAATT
>CAZTBN010000037.1:0-7565 GCA_964611955.1 uncultured Pseudomonadales bacterium
CTCCGACATTGTGAACTCTGGCAGGAATAGAGTGATAGTAATGACTGTCACCAAAACCAATGAGCTCTTTGATTCCCAAATTATTCGTGTCAGCTAGCTGCAGATCTGGCAGAGTATGTTTGAGAGATAAAAAGATTGTTTTGTTAGTTTCTTCTGTGGGCAAACCGTTGGCAGTTGCAATTATTTCATCCCAGTGCTGAATGATTTTAATAATCTCGGTTTGAGTTGCAGATTGATCTAGCTCTAGGCCAGGTAGTCCTGGAGCAAACTTGGTCGCCTTTAGGGTGGTAGCATCGTACTCAAACTCGGCATTGGTGGCTGGCCGATTAATTTCAGTAGCTATTTGTGAGACTAAAGCGGTAATTTTTTCTTGATTAATGCCAGTGGGCCAAGTTAATAACTCTAAGAGTTGGGCGCTCGTAACGGTTTTTTGAACTGTCCAGTTTTTGGGTGGTTCCTGGCTATTGATGGCTGTTTGATCAAGCTCGAAATCATAACCATAAATATTAATACTGGTATCGGCTAGAGTTTGCGCTCGCTGTAAACTTTGGGCTTGCTCTGTTTCATTAAAAGTATTTTTACTTTCTAAAGTTGGCGCCTCGACAGTAATTTGAGCAGGAATTTCTTCAAGATCGTAGCCATTAATGCTTTGCCCTAAAGTGTGATTAATTTTGGTAATAGTTCCAGCCTGTAGCAACTCGCGACTATCTTCTCCCAGATCAACAACCAATTTTTGTTGCTCATCAATGGTAATGGCAAAAGCTCTGCCTTGATGGTCAATCGCTTGGGCAAGCGCAGCCACTGTTTGGGTAATTAATGTTTGATTAAATAGATAATTAGTCCGAACGTTGGCTGGTTGTTTTAATAATTTAATAATAGACCAAGTATTTTTTAAAAAATACTCATTTTTACCGATTATTAAAGCTTGATCAATCGCTGTA
The DNA here is from genome assembly GCA_964611955.1 of uncultured Pseudomonadales bacterium. GTDB lineage: Bacteria > Patescibacteriota > Microgenomatia > UBA1400 > PJMF01 > CAYVBW01. Next base: position 942 of record CAZTBN010000037.1, read on the forward strand.
GCATAATCTTTGCCAGCGATTAGTTGCTGATAATCTATTGAGCGTTGCACTGTATTGTGCTGATAATCTAGAGTTGAAACTACTAGCTCTCCTGAAATAGTGACTGGTGACTGTGATTTTTGGAGTTTGTCTAAAGCTTCAATCTTAGTGAGACCGCCCACATTAATATTATCTATAGTAATATTTTGATAAATACGATTTTGGTAGTAATGATTAAAGGCTAAACCCACTATTAATAGGGAAAACAGCACGCTAAAACTCAGGCCCCAGAGCCAAATAGAATTTTTATTAAAAATCAGCTTGAAGTGTAGGTTAAAAACAGACATAATGAACTTGTTACTATTATATAGATAAATAAAGCTTTGTAATTAATGGCGTTATCTTTAATTTGTTATTTTTTTACATTAATTTAATAAAATAGTTAATATTGCCACTATGCCTGATAATTTTAATCTGCCCAAACCCAATATTCCCAATCCCTATCCGCCCACTACAGGAGGCAATGCTGCACCTAGGGCGACTTATGGTGTGACTAGTGATTCTTCTGCCATGAATAGGACAGCGTCTAATAAAAGCTATAATTCATTTCAAAAAGTGACTCAACCAGCTGGTTTAGATCCACAATCTCCCGGTGGTGCGCCACCGGTGCTCAATGAAAAAGGGCAGGTTACTAGTACCTCAACCATTAGTCAGACGCCTAAAGCGCAAGTTTATACTCAAAGCCAAGATTTACCAGTTAGTAAAATGCAACAGTTGCAGCAAGCAGCTGGCCAAGTGGGAGCTCCCACTGGTCAAAAAATGACTCAAGGCATTGGTATCAATGCCATTAATCCTGCCTTATCCCAGGGTCAAACTCCTGCTACTGTGAAAGTTGGTGCTCAGCAAGCCATTAGAGCCGATAGTCCTCTTGGTGATAACCAAGAACAAACTGCAGATGTTTCTCATCCTGCCTTGGGAGTGAATATGCCGTCAGCTCCTGGATCTAATAATGGTAGCGCTAATTTGTCGCGATCTGTGTCTGGACCAGAATTAGCAGAAAAAGATGGCAAAAAAACTAAAATCAAATTAGGCAGAAAGGCTAAACAAACTTCTGCCTCAAATCAAGGACCTGAATTTGCTAGTGCTAAAAAACCAATTTTGAAGTATGTTTTATTTGGTTTAGTTGCTTTGGGCGTGATCGCTGCTGTAGTGTTTGGCATCACTAGAATTTTAGGAGGAAAAGATAGCGAAACAGATAATACTGCCAATCAAACGCCTTCTAATAATACTCAAACCCAAACTAGCAACGTCACTTTAAATTATTGGGGTTTATGGGAGCCAGATGCTGTGTTAACTGAAGTCCTAGCTGATTTTAAACAAGAAACTGGCATTACTGTTAACTATAAACAGCAGTCGCAAATTGAATATCGTACCAATTTACAATCAACTATTGCTGGCGGTAATGGACCTGATATTTTTCGTTTTCATGCCACTTGGGTGCCGATGCTTAAAGAAGAGTTAGCGCCACTACCAGCCAAAATCATGAGCGTAGCTCAATATGAGCAAGCTTTTTATCCTATTGCTGCTCAACAATTACAGATTAATGGGCAATTAGTAGGCGTACCATTAATGTACGATGGTTTGAGTCTGTACTACAACAAAGATGTGTTAAAAGCAGCCAATGAAGCGCCACCCACTACTTGGTCAGAATTAAGAAATTTGGCAGTGAAATTAACGGTTCGCTCTGGGGGGACGATTGAAAGAGGTGGTTTAGCCATTGGTAATACTGAAAATGTTGAGCATTTTGCTGAGATTTTGGGTTTGTTAATTTATCAAAATGGTGGCAATCCAGCTCAGCCCATGTCTAGTGAAGTAAGAGATGCCATTCAATTTTTTGCTGATTTTACTAAGCAATCTCCAGTTTTTAGCACTGATTTACCCAGTTCAACTGTTGCTTTTGCTCGGGGCGAGGTAGCCATGATGTTTGCTCCTTCCTGGAGAGCGCATGAAATTAAAAATATTAATCCAGAGTTGGATTTTGGCATTGCGCCAGTACCACAATTAAGTGAAGAGAGAGTGGGTTGGGCAAGCTATTGGGCAGAAGGTGTTAATGCTAAAAGTAAGCACATTAACGAAGCTTGGCAGTTGCTTAAATATTTAAGCAGTGAAGAAGTTTTAAAAAAGCTGTATTCAGAGCAAAGCCAAATTCGTTCTTTTGGGGAAATTTATCCTCGTGCCAGTATGGCTAATAGTTTGGCCAGCAGCGAATATGCTGCTCCATTTTTAACCGATGCTGCTCATGCCAAAAGCTGGTATCTGTGCGCGGCCACTCATGACAATGGTATTAACGATAAGATTATTGATTATTACAAAGATGCGCTTAATGCTGCTGCTGCCGGAAGATTGGGTGATGCTGATCTGCAAACCTTAAGTCAAGGTGTTAGCCAAACTTTAAGGCAATATGGCATGCAGTAAACTGTAAGTGAGGATAATTGTCTGAGCTTAATTGTTGTTAATGAAACAAACTGCCCCCGTTAGTATTTGAAAAATGAGCGCAAGCTAATCTTATGTTTTCTCCTCAAGAGTTTCAAATTATTGCCACTTTAGCTTATAGCGCTCAATTTGAGTTTCCTTTAACTATTACCGAAATAGAACAGAATTTAGTTAGTGTTCAAGAGAGTGGCGCCTTAGTAAAAAAATTAAAAATTAGTCATCGGACAGCAAGTTTTAACAATTTAAAAACTAGTCAGCTAAAGTCAGCTGAAATTAAGTTAATTTTGAGACAATTATTAAATCAAGGCATAGTTGCCCAATACCAAAATTATTATTGTTTATCAGCTAACCTAAAAACTCATAAGATTAAGCAATTAGTAGAGTCTAGATTAAACAAACAAAAAATTGCTCGTCAGCTCAGACAAGAGACTAAGCAGATTGTGAGTCTGGTAAAAAAAATCTCTGGCGTGTTGGCTGTGGGCTTGACTGGTGCTGTGGTTTTTAATAATGCTGAACCAGATGCAGATTTAGATATGATCGTGGTTGTGAAAAAAAATAGGCTGTGGCTAACTCGCTTAATTGTTTTGTGGCGGTCGTTATTGCTGGGTAAAAAAAATTTATTCAGGCAAGGCAAGAAAGATCATTGGTGTTTTAATTTGTGGCTAGCGCAAGAAGCTTTGGCTTTGCCCAAAACTAAACAAAATTTTTATAATGCTTTGGAAGCTAGTCATATTGACTGGTTTTATGATCCGCTGAAGATTAGATCAAGTTTTTATCAATCTAATCGCTGGCTAGAAACTTATTTAGCCAACTTTAAGATTAAACAGTCGTCAGTGAGAGAGCCTGCCCCTGATCAAAACTACCAATTTGTTCTAGACACGATTAATCAGTTTGTTTTTGCTCTTGAGCGCCATCATCTTAATCGCAAAAATAACATTCCTCAGCACAATCTGAGTTTAGACAAAGCTTTTTTGCACGACGACAGGAGTTATAAAGTTATCATGCGCAACTGGCAGCAACAGGTCAAGCAAGTTTTTAGTCAGGGTGTAGTAAAATTATAAGTACTTATGTTAAACCAATATCAGCTACCAGTAGAGATTCAGCAGCTAGTGCAACGCTGTCATGGTAATCATAAATCTTTGGTATTGGTAACTGGAGTTTTTGATCTGCTCCACCAAGAACATTTACATTTTTTACAAGAAGCAAAAGCAGTTGGTGATTGTTTATTGGTAGGAATCGAAACAGACATGCGCGTGAAGCAATTAAAAGGAGAAGCTCGCCCGGTGGAAACTCAAGCGATTAGAATTAAAAAAGTGCAGGCAACCAATCTTGCTGATGGGGTATTTCTTTTACCAGAGCAATTTACACATAGCCAAGACCACCTAAGCTTGATAAAGTTAATTAGACCTAATTTATTGGCTGTTTCAGAGCACACGCCTAATTTATTACAAAAACAGAACATTATGGAGCAGGTTGGGGGCAAGGTCGCGATAGTGTGCGCTCATAATCCCAAGATCTCGACCACTCAGATTATTAACTCTACTCAAAAATAATTTAGCAATTAAAAACCGGGAATCGTAACATGAAATTGATAGTCAGACTTTTAATGTTAATCGCTGTGATGGCCATACTTATTGGCGGTTATTATTATGCCATGCGCCATTACTCAGCTCCTGCAGTGAGCACGGACAAGGCCAAGGAATATCAAAGACAAATTATGAATAGCGCTGAAGAAAGTTTGGTTTTGACCGGCACCTTGACCAGGATCGACTTTTTTTACTATTTGGATCAAGAAGATAAACTTAGAATTCCTGTCATTAGTCAGCAAATTGATTTAAATTCATACATTGATAAGCCAGTTGCAGTGAAAGTGAGATTGAGCGGCGATCAGTTAGATATTTTTCAAATAGAGGAGCTAGAGCAGTAGCGGTTTAGATTATTAATGAACCATGCTGATTTGCCCCTTAGAAATGAGCGAAAAAGAATTATTCTGATTAAATTGCCTGGTTTTCTATCAGTTATTTAATCAGAATGGGGGTTCAAAGGGGGAATCCCCCTTGTGTGACACAAGAAATATTTATCAATAGCAGTCACAGAGGAGCAGGCTTTGTTCTTGCAAAGCAAGACAAAACGCTGAGGGGCTTGCCCCTCAGAAATGAGCGAAGCGAATTAGCTATGCCAAAAACTAAAACCAAGTTTGTTTGTCAAAATTGTGGCGCTGCTTATTTGAAATGGCAAGGGCAGTGTACGCAATGCAATGAATGGAACACTTTAGTGGAAGAAGAAGTGGCACAGAAAACTGTTGGTAGTTCAGCACCAAAAACGCTCACCCCTGGTAAACTAAAACAGATCTTGGTGTCACTGCCAGAGGTTAGGCTTGTTAAAGGCTTAAAACAGCGTTTTTCTAGTGGTATTGGAGAATTGGATAGAGTTTTGGGCGGGGGAATAGTACCGGGAGCAGTGATGTTATTGGGTGGAGAGCCAGGAATTGGAAAATCAACCTTGTTAACGCAAATGTGTTTGTTAATAGGTTCAAACCCTAAACCAGCCAGTGGGCAAAAGAGCAGTGTTAAAGGAACTGATAAAAAATCATTAGCAACTGCGAAGATCAATACTGAGTCTAACACCAACGTTGATAACAGCAACATCAACTCATTAATTTTATATGTTTGTGGCGAAGAAAGTCCTGAACAAATTAACCTTAGAATCAAGAGAATTTTAAATAATGAACAATTTTTATTGCAAAACAACTTCGGGTTAAATTCTCAAGCATTAATGAAGAAAGTTGAACAAAACTTACAATTTGTCACTTCAGTTAATGTTGATGAGATCGTGGCTGTGATTGATCAGCTCAAGCCAGGTTTGGTAGTGATTGATAGTATTCAGGCTTTAAGTACAGAGGATTTAACTGGCGGTAGTGGCAGTATCGGCCAGATCAGAGAGAGTACCGAGCGCCTGATTAGAATTGGTAAGCAATTATCCATTCCTTTATTTTTAGTTGGTCACGTTACCAAAGATGGAGCCATTGCTGGGCCAAAAGTGTTAGAACATATGGTGGATGCGGTTTTGCAATTAGAAGGAGAACGCACCGGACAGTATCGGATGCTACGCGCTTTAAAAAATCGCTTTGGCGCCACTGACGAGGTTGGTGTGTTCAAAGTAGTAGAATATGGCTATGAACCAGTCAATAATCCTAGTGAGTTATTTGTCGAAAATCAAGCTGGCGATGTTCCTGGCAGTGCTATTACCTGTGTTATGGAAGGTACTAGACCTTTATTACTTGAAGTGCAGGCTTTGGTTAATCAGTCCCAGTTGGCCATGCCGCGCAGAGTCGGTAGGGGAATAGAGTTGTCCAGAATTCAAATATTGGCGGCAGTGATGCAAAAACATGCGAAACAACCTTTGGGTAATTATGATATTTTTCTCAGTGCTGCTGGCGGTTTTAAGGTTAGAGAGCCAGCAGTTGATTTAGCTCTTTCAGTTGCCACCGCTGGTAGTCTGCACAACAAATCAGTTAAAGAAAAAGTAGTTTTTATTGGTGAAGTTGGTTTGCTAGGAGAGATTAGAACAGTACCTTATCTAGAAAGAAGAATCAAGGAAGCTCAGCGCTTGGGGTATAAAAAAGTAGTCAGTGTTAAAACTCATCAACGATTAAATCAGGTTCTGGCTGAGTTTATTTAGATTTTTTAACCACCAGCCACCAGCAAACACTTATTTTTCAGCGTATCTTTCTCGACTAACTTGAATCACTTTGTCACGATTGCTATTGGCATTACTCAACGGAGGTAAGGTTTGGGCTGGAAATGGTCGAGAAATAATATTATCAATACTGATTTTATTAATAATCTGGTGTCTACCCAGTGTGACCAAATCATCAGGAGTGTATTGATGTCCAAACTCCTTATTAAACAGCTCAGCATCATCAGCACCCATCACAAAACTGGCAATGCTACCGCAGTTTCCAAAGATAGCTTTTTGCACTTCCTCTGGAATTTGAGCTACATACTGATTGGCTAGAGTTAAGTTGAGTCGATATTTGCGCGCCTCAGACAGAATTTTTACAAAAGACTCGGTGGCAAAGTTCTGAAACTCATCAACATATAAATAGAAATCTTTGCGATCCTCTTCATTTTTATTAACTCTGGCCATAGC
>CAZTBN010000038.1:0-7369 GCA_964611955.1 uncultured Pseudomonadales bacterium
TTAAGAACAGTGTCTAATTTTGGAGATAGCGTGATAAAAATTAATTGATTTCCTTCAAGATTTTTAACAAAGTAGTCATGGTTTTTTTTTGACAATGGGTAGGGAATAATCACATTAAGATTTTGAGAGATAAAATTTTTAATAATAGAAACAGCGTTTTGTAGATTAATTGGGATTGCTTGTTCAATCGGCATCCATTCAATAAATGCTCGTAAAGAATCAATTTCAATCACTGCAGTTTTTTCTAAATTTTTTTGTAAAAGTTTTGAAATTGTAGATTTACCGGAGTTGATTGAACCATTGATAAAAATAATCATGGATGAATTATACAATAGAGTCTTATCCTTTTATTACTCCGCATCATTGACTAGATCAGCACAGCTGATTTAGACAATGATGCGGAGCACCCAGGTCTGAAATCCGTGAGTCTCTATAAGATTTTTAAAAATTTATTATTTAAAATTTTCAACTCTTATTAGCTTTCCCGTTTGTAGATCAAAAAAAGCAATCTGTCGAACCTCTTCAACAGTGCCTTTCCATGAGTCATCTCCATAACTTACAACTATTTGAGGATTATTTACTCCATAAACACCGATTAACTTCCCTGTTGCTGTTCCAGATGATGTTGTACCATTCCAAGTTGTTCCAGCAACATTAAAATTACCAGTTATCTTAATTTTTTCACCAGTACTTAAAGAATACACAGAAACAGAATTGCCCCCACCATACGTTTCACAATCTTCTCCAGCGATAATTATATAGCCATCTTTATCTAAAAGATCCCTACTTAAATTTCTTTCATTTCCTGCAGTTATCACTTGAGTAATGGTGCATACAGCATTTTCACCTACATAAGGAACCATCACATCCATTAGTTTTTTTTGAACCAAATTAGAAATTAAATAGTAAGACAGATTATTATTGTCTGTTTCAATTAACCAGCCAGATGATTGATTTTCCAGTCCTTTGAGACCAAAGGTGTATATATTAATAATTGAATTTGTAGAAATGTTCTCTAACTGTGGATACTGAGGAAGTATGTTTTCGACAAAATAGTTAATTTCCTTTTCTCTTATAAGATCTTTTTCAGTAAATTTAATACTCTCCTCTTTTTTATTTAGAGATTGTGTTTGTAACTGCACATCTTGAAGAGCCAGTTTTTCTTTAAGGTTCCTATTTTGAATAGATAGCACAATTATCAGAATCACACTGACCAGTAAACTGATTCCACTAATTATTTTTGATAAAGGAGTGATTTCTTTGTTTTTTTTGACTGGATCATTAAGTATTTCCATACTCAGTATTTTACATTAATAGAATGTGGTTAACATACAGAAGATTGAACCAGTCGCTATAGTTTTAATCCTAGGATGTGGAGGTGACTCGCCCTGCGGGCACACTCCTAAAGAGTACTTGCCATGCAAACTTTGTTTGCTTGGCGGGCGCTACCCAGGTTTGCTTCACAAACTTGGCTGGCTCACCCTTCGGGCACTAGGCGGGAACTTGTCGCGCTTTGCTCGACTACGTTCTCTCCGTCGGGATTCTCACCAAGGTTCTCATACTTTTATTACTTCTCATCATTAGCCAAATCAGCTTTGCTGATCTAGCTAATGATGCGGAGGTGACAGGATTCGAACCTGCGAAGCTGTGAAGCTCACGCTTTCCAAGCGTGTGCAATTGACCGCTATGCGACACCTCCTCTTGAATACAGGAATTATAGCTGTTTTTCTCTTAGATATCTACTAAATTTCTAATAATTTCACTGCTTCTTTGATTTCAGGTAAGCGCAGTAATGTGTCATCATTTAACAGTTCTGTTTGAGTGTACCAGCTAGCTTTAACAATATCTTCTTGGGCTGGATTATGGCTAAAATCTAATTTTATTGAGCCTTTTACCGAGCATTGGTAGCCTAAACACAAAATTTGTACTTTGTGTTTTGTTAAAATAAACGACCAGTTGCCCACTGGTTTGACTAGTTCAATTTCTAAGCCAACTTCTTCTTTAACTTCTCTTTTTAAAGTTTCTTCAATAGTTTCGCCGTAATCCATGCCTCCTCCAGGAAAATCGCAGATGATCTCGCCGTTAGCCAGTTTTTCATAGATGATTAAGATTTTTTGTTGATGAACAATAAGTGCTTTTACTCCTGGTCTGATGCGTGGCTCAACTTTCTTTAATGAAGGAGTAGTTGCGGATTTTGGAATTGAGTGGTTCATATTTATCAAAGGTTTAACCTCTACCTAAAAAATAAGTCTTTTTTGTAGTGATACTTAATTTTGTGCACTCCAGCTATAAGTGGCAAAGGTAACGCCCATCATTGAAAAGTGTATGGTCCCACTAATCACAGTTTGACTGCCACTTTTACTGGCTTTTCCTTCAAATTTACAATTAACCACTGCGCCATTCTCTTTCGCGGTTACGGAAAAATTAACATTACTACCTGCATATTGTGCTTCACCATCATAGCCATTGACATTGACTGTCCCAGTTCCGCCTTCGTTGAGCTGTAATGTTACAGGTAGGCTGTCAGGAGTTTCTACGTCTTCTTCAACATGTTGTAGGGTTGCGCTTCCGCTGTAATTACCAGCCATTGTCTGAGTTTTTTCCGAGCTAGTGGTTTCCTGTGGCACTTCTGCATCAGTGGTTTCCGTTTCTCCTTTAGCTTGATTAGCATCATTTTTTTCTTCAGTAATTTCTTCTTCTTCAACTATTTGCTCTTGTGCTGGATTTTTAGATGAACTGGATAAAAATTCTTTGACCTCTTCTTGAGTCATCTGTTTATTTTCTTTATTAAGGCTCTGCAACCAAGATTCAACCTCAGCCATTTCCATTTCTGCCACAGTCACTGTGCCTGGGTATTTTGCCTGGCGAATACGTTGAAAAGGCTTATGATATTCGAAATTTCTCAGATCTACTCCAATCACTTTTCCTTCTTGAGCTGATGCTCTAAATTGTTCCAGTCCAACCATAACACTTTCAAATTTTCCGTATGCAGTACCTAAATTGCCTGGGACATTGGTTATGTTAATAACGGTGGCAATAGGTTCAGTCACAGTTCTGACATCTTTTACAAAAGAGGAGACTTTGTTTTTATCTCCAAAGGCTATTTGAGCTCCGTCTCCAGTCACTTCAAGTGCCAGATCTGCACCGACAATAACTACTCCTGCTTGAGCCATGGTGCCAGCAGCAGCAAATCCGGCTGTTCCCCCAGTTAAGACTACTCCGCCTACAAAACCAGCTACTTTACAGCCATCTTTAACTACTATTGCTGTATTTTCTAATGTTTCAAAGGCGTCTCCTTCTTCTGTAAAAATACCTGAAGTTATTTCAGCCTGAGCTTTATCTAAAATTACTTGAGCTCTTTTTGCATCCACACCTAAATGATTGGCTAATGTGGCAATACCTTTAAATTTTGGAGCTTTATCGTAAATATTAGAGATTTGTTGAGCTGAGTAGGCATACGCAGTTGGAACTATATTTAAATTAATGGCTGCTGTTTCTGCAGTTTCAGTTGCTGACTCTGCCAGTTTTTGTGACTCCTTTTCCAAGTTTTCCCAGTCTTGAATCAAGACGGTCATCTCTTCATCCCAAGTTGCATAATCAGTATAATCCTCAGCATTGATCAAAATATTATCTGTGCGGTAGCGCAGTGAAAGATATTCTTTAGAGAGATCATAAGTTTTTTCTAAAACTATTGATTCTTGGTTAGAATTTTTAAGTATATTGTTGTTACTAAAAAACCAAACACCAACAATTAACACCACAATTCCCACTATAGCCAGAAATATTTTTTTCATAGTTTATTTAATAAAAATAATAATTATTTAGTAATGGGAGGCGGTGTACTTTTAGAGTATATCCCAAAGAGTACTTGCTAGGGAAACTTTGTTTCATATGCGGAGCACCTGGGTCTGGAACCAGTAGAGCCCTATAGTTTTTTTAGGATTTCCTCAACTGTTTGCTCTGGAGTCTGATTAGAGTTATCAATAATGGTTCCAAAACGAGGCTTTTCCAATCCATTGTCGTAATGATATCTGATTCTCTGTTTTTCTTGCTCTGTTACTTCTCTCACGCCCCTGTTTTCTAGAACTTTTTCTAATTGAGGAGCTAAAGTAATGAATGTAAGTTTTTGATTGATGGTCGCCAATTCTTTGGTAAAGAATTCATAATTTTTTTCAGACAAGGGATAAGGGAGAATCACATTTAAATCTTCACTGACAAAGTTTTTAACTACAGACACAGCATTTTTGAGGTTGATAGGAATTGCTTGCTCAAGCGGTAACCAATCAATGAATTCTCTCAATGCATCTACTTCCACAACTGCTGCTTTAGGTATTCTTTTTTGGAGCAGCTTGGAAACAGTTGATTTCCCAGAGTTAATGGTTCCATTAATAAAAATAATCATATACTTTTTTTTCTCATCAAAGTTTATATCTATTGCGGAAGCGGTGGGATTTGAACCCACGAACCAGAAAACTGGTCAGGTTTAGCAAACCTGTGCAATTGACCGCTATGCGACGCTTCCATTGTTGCATTGCTGAGTTACTTTAGTTGCCCCAACATTACTCGGCAATTTTTCACTTCAACATTTCAATATTATATCAGCTCCCTTTGTAAAATCAGACTTAAATTTCCAGACCAGCAATGATAAAATGATTTTCTTATGTTCAAGCGTATTTTAACTTTTACTAAGCCCTATCGCAAAACTTTGTTTATCATGGCAATCTTGATTGTTATTATGGCTAGTCTAAAGCAAGTTCAACCATTTGTTTTTAAGCAGATTACTGACATTTTAGTGGGTGGCGGCTTGACTAATTTTAAATTAATTGCCATTTTTCTTGCTGTCCTTTTATTGACTAAATTAATTCAAACAGGTCTTAATCGTCTCACTTGGTACATGACTAATATTTTTGTCGTGAAGTTTGAGATTTATTTAAAACAGCTCGGCTTTGATCATCTTATACGCTTATCGCTTGGTTTTTACAACGAACAAGCAACTGGTAAAGTGATGAGTAAGCTCGATCGTGGTGTCAACAGAATTATTAATATTGTCAATAATTCTGGCATGCATTTTATTCCTAGCGTTACTAGCGCCATTATCTCGTTTGTGATCGTGATTAATTATGAGTGGCGCATTGCCATTTTGATGCTGGTCGGATTTGTTCCCTATATTGTTATTAATCGCTGGCGTTTTGAAAAAAATAATAAGTTAGAGCGCCAAGAATACAAACTTTATGACGAACAGTTTAGCCATTTTTGGGAAGTTCTTAACTCGATGTCGTTGATTAAGGCTTTTAGAGCTGAAGGCTATGAACGCATCAGATTAAAAAAATTTTTCACCAAATACTTGGCTTTACGTCAAGAAATGGAAGTTAATACTAATAAAGCAGTGGCTGGAGATTTTTTTCTAGAATTAATGTTGTGGGGTATGTATGCTTATTTAGTTTGGTTAACTTGGCAAGGTCAGCTCACTGTTGGCACTTTAGTCATGTTAGTGGGCTTCATTCAGTTAATGCACGAACCATTATGGCAATTAAACTGGATTTTTTGGGAAATTAAGCGCGCCCAAGTGGGGGCTAAAGACTTTTTTAGACTAATGGATGTTGATCAAGAAATTCCTGAACCCAAAAAACCAATTAAACTTAAAAATGTTTCAGGGGAGTTTAAGTTTAACAATGTAACTTTTGTCTATCACCATGATGATCAATTATCTTTAACTAATAAAATTGATGAACCGGTTAAACCAGCACAACAAAAAAAACAGATTGTTTTAGATGATGTCTCTTTTACGATTGAGGCTAAAAAAATGACTGCTTTTGTGGGTCCATCAGGTTCTGGCAAAACCACAGTGGCTAGTTTGCTGATGAGATTTTTTGATCCTGATCAAGGTGCGATTTTGCTTGATGGAGTTGATTTACGTCAACTTTCCAAAAGTAAATTAAGATCTTATTTGGGTTTAGTCAGCCAAGACAGTAATTTATTTGCCACCACCATTGCTGAAAATTTACGTTATGCTAAGCCAAATGCGACCGAAGCAGAAATGATGAGGGCCTGTAAAATTGCTTATGCAGATGAGTTTATTGCTAATTTACCACAAGGTTTAAATACGCAAATAGGAGAACGTGGTGTTAAATTATCAGGTGGACAAAAGCAACGATTATCTATTGCTCGCACAGTTTTAGCTGATCCCAAAATTATTATTTTAGATGAAGCGACCAGCTCACTCGATTCAGAGTCTGAGCTCTACATTCAGCGCGCCTTAAAACAACTGCTGACCAATAAAACCTCGATAGTGGTTGCTCATAGGTTATCAACTATCCAACAAGCTGATAAAATTATAGTGTTAAAGAACAAGCAAATTTTAGAGCAAGGGACTCATCAAGAGTTAATTAACAAAGATGGTTTGTACTCAAGTTTGTTTGATATTCAGGCCGGCAATATTAAATTACTCAAGGAATGGGATCTGGTGAATTAGCTATTTTCAGATTAAAATATTACAATATTAAAAATTATGATATACTGCAGAAACTATGCCAAAATCAACTAAAACATCCCAATCAGGAAAGGTAGCTCCTAAAAAAACAACTACTGCTACCACTAAAGCTACTGTGAGAAAACAGTTAGCAACAACTAACAAACAAACTATGAAAGCAACCAAAAAAGCTTCACCAGTCAAACCGTCTCCAAAAACTAAAGTGATGGAAACCCTTAAACCAGTATTTAATAAACAGACTAAAACTGCCTTAATCGTTGTTTTAGTGATTGGTTTAGCTTATATCTTCCGTGGCCAATTTATCGCTGCTATGGTTAATGGTCAGCCTATTTGGAGATATAAAGTGATTAAACAGGCTGAAAATGCTCAAGGTCCACAAATTTTAGACAATTTAGTTTTGGAAGCCTTGATTGTACAAAAAGCAAAAGCTACTGGAGTTGTTGTTGCTGATGAAGCAGTCAATGCTCAGATTGATGAGATCAAGCAAAATGTGACTGATCAAGGACAAGATTTTGATCAACTATTAGCTGCTCAAAATTTAACCATGGCCGAGCTACAGCGTCAAATTAGAATTCAACAGATGGTGGAAACCATGGCGATGTCAGATTCTCAGGTTACAGATGAGCAAATTGCTCAATTTTTAGAAGAAAATAAGGATTATCTGCCAGAGGATTCAACTGAAGCAGAATTGCAAGATTTAGCTCGTCAACAGTTAGAACAACAGGCATTGTCAGAACAATATCAGCAATGGATTACTGACTTGAAAACTCAAGCTAAGATTCAATACATGGTTAACTATGCTTTAGTAGAACCCACCGAAGCAGCACCAACTGAATAAGTCAAAAATTTTTTACAGAAAAATTAATCGAGGTGTGTTGA
>CAZTBN010000039.1:0-6428 GCA_964611955.1 uncultured Pseudomonadales bacterium
CGCCACAGATCTTGATTTAAACCAATTAAAATTAAATTGAGATGATAGAGTTTCTGTGATAAACAAACTAAGTCATCATTAGGATTGATCTGGGTTGAGATAGGTAAAAACTCAAAATCAAAAGCTTCAACAAAGTTTTTACTGAATGCAATTAGGTTGGTAGCGGGAAATGATAGTTGCAAAGCTTGGTAACCGCCCACTGCTCCGTTTAGTTTGCCTAATAATTTAAACTGATGAAGCTGTTTGATTAATGGCAACAGGCGATTAATAAAAACTGCTAACTCTTTGCCAAATGTGGTCGGAATTGCTCTTTGTCCGTGTGTTCTAGCCAGCATAGGTTGCTGGCAATATTTTTCGCTTATTTGAGTGAGCTGAGTTAAATTAAGTTGTAATTGTGGAAGCAAGACTTGTTGCATGCCTGCTTGCACCATCAGCCGATATGCTAAATTATTAATATCTTCAGAAGTGAGTCCAAAATGCAAATAGGGACTAAGGTCTTTTAAGCTAGTAGTCTTAATATTTTCTCTTAAAAAATACTCAATCGCTTTTACATCATGATGAGTTTTATTTTCTATTTTTTTAAGTTGTTTGAGTTGCAATAAAGTTGGTTCACACAACTTAAGCAGTAACTTTTTTTCTGAAACAGAAATTTTTCTGATTAGCTTATGTTCAGCAAGGGCTAATAGATATCGAACTTCAATAATAATGCGAGACTTAATGAGATTGGCTTCACTAAAAAGTTTGGCTATAGGAGCAGTTTTTAAGGCATAGCGGCCATCAACTGCTGATAAGGAAAACATACTTGCCGTAGTTATCACAATTTTTAGTATAGAATAAAAATACCAAAGTGACTAGTATTGATATAAAAATATCATGAAAATTCAAACCCTAACCTTAGGAACTTTAAATACTAACTGCTATTTAATGAGTGATAATCTGACTCATGAATGTTTGATTATTGATCCTGCTGATGAACCAGATTTAATCGCTGAAGAGATTTTGCGTCAACAACTCACGCCAGTAGCTATACTCGCAACTCATGGTCATTATGATCATATTATGGCGGCATCTGCCCTACAGCTAAATTTTGATTTACCCTTTATGATTCATCAAGATGATGAATTTTTAGTAACTAGTTTAGCGCAACGAGCTAGCCATTGGGAACAGCGCACAATTGAGTTGGGCTCTCCTAAAATTACCCAGTTTTTACAAGCAGGGCAACTGATTAATTGTGGCAATATCAAACTTGAAGTTATGAATACTTCGGGCCACACTCCTGGTTGTGTTTGTTTTATCAGTCGTGAAGAAAAACTTGTTTTTACTGGTGATACTTTATTTGCTGATGGAGTGGGTAGAACTGATTTTAGTTATTCTCTAGCAACTAAAATGGAACAGTCTTTAAAAAAAATAAAACAAGAATTAGCCAATTATCAAGCTTACCCAGGGCACGGTGAAGAGTTTATTATTGAGTGAATATGAGTACAACAGATACAGAAAGTTACCTTATTAAAACCTCTGGGCTTTTTTTCCAAATTAAATAAAGATTTAAATCATTACTTTTACCATCAGCCAAAAAAGTTTGTGTTAGTGCTAGCTCATCAATATTGTGATTAATTTTTTTTGCCTCAGCTTCATTCATAAAATGACAATAACGAGGAGTAGTAGCATCATTTTGCCAATCTAGTAAATAATCATTTAGTTCTAACTGTTGTGGGCTGATCTTAAATTTTTCAGCCTCAATATTTTTAGAATTAAAACGTTGCTGTTGAGCAAACTGCCACGCAGTGGTAATTAATAACGACTGTTTATTTTTTAATAGTTGTCCTAACTCTTGAATAAATTTTTGTCGCAACTGCAAGCTAGGAATATGATGCAAAACACCAAAAGCAACAATACAATCGTAGTTTCCAGTTAAGATTTTTAATAAATTTGAGTTTAATAATGAGTCCACTAGATTAATATTTTTTAACTCAAATTTAATTTGGAGTTTAGTCAATCGGCGCTGAGCTTGATCTAATAACTGTTGATTATTATCAATACCTAAATAATTAAACTGATAATTTTGTTCAGCTAAAAATTCGGCAAAACGAGCATTACCACAACCAACATCCAGCACTGAAATTTTTTGATTATTAGCACTTAGCTTATCTAGTAAAGGCTTAAGTTCAAACCAACCTGCCCAAAAAGATTGTCTAGTTTGGTCAAAACTTTGAGCATGTTTTTGATAGAACTGCTGATTAAGCTTATCTAAAGCCGATATAGTGTTTTTATCCATAAGTGAAACTATATTATAATACCTTTTCCTTGATACCTGATAAAATAGAACCTATGGTAAAAAAAATAACCAATCACGAAGCACTATTGCTTTTATTAAAAGAGCTAGAACAGCAGCTACCGCTCACTGAACTTAAGATAAAAAGTTTACAAAAAAAACATGCTTTAGCTAATGGCGCGATGCTGTCCAAGACTGATATTATTGCAGGTTACAAAAAATTAGCTGGCACTCATACTTTGCAACCATTTAAAAATGAAGTGGTTGAGCAGCTGCGCATGAAACCTACGAGAACAGTGTCGGGGCTAGCGCCAGTAACAGTTTTAACTAAACCCTTTCCCTGTCCAGGTAATTGTTTATTTTGTCCTAGTGATGTGCGTATGCCTAAGAGTTATTTAGCTAGTGAACCCGGTGCTCAACGAGCTGAACATAATTATTTTGATCCATATTTACAAACTTATAATCGCTTGCAAGCATTGTATGACATGGGCCACCCGGTTGATAAAGTGGAATTAATTGTATTGGGAGGGTCTTGGTCTGTCTATCCTTTACCCTATCAAATTTGGTTTATTAAAGAGTGTTTTAGAGCCATGAATGAGTTTAGAAAAATGGATGATAGAGAGCGATTACAAAGCTATTATCAGGAGATTGAGCAAGAAATAGCCAAGTTAAATTTACCTGCATTTTCAGCTGATAGTGATAAGAATGAACAAATTTTTTCTAAATACCAGCCCCAAGGCTCTGCAACCGAAGAAAATACGTATAACAGTTTGATGACTAAGCTTTTTATTGAGCCAGAAAAGATAGTTGGATTAGCTCAATTTCAAACAGCAAACTGGTCAGAATTATTAGCCCAACAGCAACTCAACGAGCAAACTCAATATCGCTGTGTTGGTTTAGTATTAGAAACTAGACCCGATCTGATAACAGAATCAGAAGTAATCAGGTTAAGAAAACTCGGCTGTACTAAAGTGCAACTGGGCTTGCAAAGTTTGAATGATGAAGTACTAGTTAAGAATCAACGAGGTCATAGTGTAGCACAATCAGCTCAGGCTTTGAAGTTACTCAGACAAGCTGGTTTTAAACTACATGTTCATTGGATGCCAAATCTATATGGTTCTACTGTTGAGCAGGATAAACAAGATTATTTAAAACTGTTTAGTGATCCTAAGTTTTGTCCTGATGAGATTAAAATTTATCCTTGTTCTTTGATAGAGAGTGCTCCGTTAATGAAGTACTTTGCTAGTCACAAGTGGCAACCATATTCTTATGATGAGTTATTAGATATTTTAAGTTTTTGTTTATTAAACACACCACCCTATTGTCGCATTACTAGAGTGATTAGAGATATTCCTAGTTTTGAGATTGTTGCGGGCAATAAAAAATCTAATTTTAGACAGTTGGCTCAACAAAAACTTGATGAGACTGATCAGCAATCACACAATATAAGAGCTCGCGAAATTAGACATCAAGAATTTAATGCCCAAGAAATTTATTTAGATGAGCTTGAATATCAAGTAGATGGTGCTAGAGAAATATTTTTACAATATTTAGTGCCAGTTGCTGGAGTACCAAAACTATTAGGCTTTTTGCGTTTGAACTTACCTGCTGATTATATTTTTCGAGAAAAATTGTTAGGCAAAAAATGTGCCATGATTAGAGAAATCCATGTGTATGGACAGTTGGTGAGCTTGGGTCAAGATGCTATGGGTGATGCTCAGCATTTAGGGATTGGTACCAAATTAATTGCCAGAGCTAAAAAAATAGCGCAAACTCAAGGCTATAAAAATTTAGCTGTTATTTCTGCTGTTGGTACTAGGGAGTATTATCGACAGCGAGGTTTTGCTGATCAAGAGTTATATCAAGTAGCAGAATTATCATCATCTTCTTAAAGTTTTCAAATTTTTTTCTACTTCAATCTTAGTTGAATTTAAGCTACAGTGAATTCATGATTAAAGCTCGTGAGTTCCGTCAGATCTCTACCATTATTTCTTTAATTACAGTTTTAATCTTTTCTATTTTTAGAGTTTGGCACGAGTTTACTGATCAAAGGGTGCAAGGAGAACATGATTCAGCTAATTTAGAATCAGCTTTAGTGACTCGGGTAATAGATGGTGACACAATTGAGTTGTCTGACGGCAGAAAACTCAGATATATTGGGATTGATACTCCAGAAACCGTGCACCCCCAACTAGGGCTGGAATGTTTTGGAACTGAAGCTCGGAATTATAATCAACAGTTAGTTGCAGGCAAGCAAGTTTATTTGGAAAAAGATGTTCAAGATGTTGATCGCTATGGTAGGTTGCTCCGTTATGTTTGGATTGATCAAGTGTTAGTTAATGAAAAATTAGTTAGCGATGGCTATGCTTATGCCAGTGCTTATCCTCCTGACGTTAAATATCAAGACAGATTGAATCAAGCTCAACGCCAAGCTAGAGAATCAGGAGCTGGTTTGTGGGGTAAGTGTCAAGTTAACTCCACTCAGGAAATCAATCAAAAATTAGATGAGATTGATCAGAGTTTAATCAAATCAGTGATTGACGAGCTAAAATATTAGATAGAGGAAAATAAATTCTCCATTACTCCCTGCCCTATTCCAGGAATTTTCTGCCATTCTTCAGTACTAGTAGGATTAAGTAACGATATAAAATATTGAGTTTGAAAAGGCAGTTTAGATAAAATTGGATGCTGAGTAATTTGTTGCCAGACTTCTTGTTCATCATCACTCAATGCTAGTTGAAAATTTTGACAAAAGCCGCATTCACCACAGGGGTGGTCTAGCTGATCACCAAAATAATGAGCCAGTGTTTGTTGCAAACAATCACCTTTAGTCATGGCTTGCACTATGGTTTGCAATTTTTTTGACTCAATTTTATAACGTTGTTTTGATTTATTGTTTAATAATCCTTGTTGAATAGCGACATCATGATTCCAAAATAAAAGAAAACAGGCACTTTTTTTGCCATCTCGACCGGCTCTGCCCACTTCTTGATAATAATTTTCCAAATTGGCTGGCAGTTCATAATGGATTACAAACCGGATATCGCTTTTATCAACGCCCATACCAAAAGCATTGGTAGCACAAATCAGTTTAATTTTATTTGTTAAAAAATTTTCTTGAATTTGAGCTCTTTGTGCTGATTCCAATCCGCCATGATAAGGCTCTGCGCGACTATCGGTCAGTTGTTGTTTAATATTTAATTGATTAATCATATTTGCCATTGCCTCGGTACTGTTACGAGTTGAACAGTAAATAATACCTGCGTCAGTTTTAAATTTTTTTAATAGTTTAATCAGCACTAATTGTTTTTCAGCTTTAGAAGCACAAGGGATAACATTCAGACATAAATTAGTACGCAAGGAAGATTGTTTAAAAATGTTAGGTTGTTGTAACTGCAGAGCCTGAATAATATCTTGCTGAATTCTAAAAGTAGCGGTAGCAGTAAACGCAGCCACGATCGGTCTAACAGCTAATTGATTGATAAATAAAGGGATTTTATTATAGCTGGGACGAAAATCATGTCCCCACATAGAAATACAATGAGCTTCATCAACAGCGATAAAACTAATCTTTAGCTGTTTTAAAAATAAAACAAATTTAGCAGAACTAAGTTTTTCTGGTGATAAATAAATTAGTTTATAAAAATTTTTTCCAAGCTGCTCCATAATTTGCTTATTTTCTGCAGCTGATAAACTACTATTAAGAAAAGCAGCGGGAATGTTGCGTTTTTTTAGGGCAGAAACTTGATCTGCCATGAGTGAGATTAAGGGAGAAATAACAACGGTTAGTCCTGGAAAAGATAAAGCTGGTACTTGAAAGCAGATTGATTTGCCACTGCCTGTGGAGCGGATGGCGAGTGTGTCGTGGCCTTTCAGAATTGAGTTAACAATGACTTGTTGGCCCTCTCTAAACTCATGATAACCAAAATATCGGCTTAAAGTTTGCGTAGCTAGATCTATTTGAGAACTGGATTGATGCAACACTCTTTAAGAGTAGTAGAATTAACTGACAATGAGCTGAAGTTTAGGGAAGAAAAATGAAGAGATCAAAAAATTATAGATTAAGTGCTTAATGTGGCTATGATTAAATCAAGAACTTCATTAGCATAACTAATATTTTCTTTTGTTATGCGTCTTGAAAAATCTAAAGTTTTTA
>CAZTBN010000039.1:6438-7027 GCA_964611955.1 uncultured Pseudomonadales bacterium
GTTCCATATATATTCTTCTGGATCTTGGAGACGTTTAGCTGACTTGCTTTTATTGAATCTGGAAAAATATTATTTCCTAGAGCTAAATTAATGTATAAGGCAACAGCTGCAAAAAAATTACCAGTACATTTGTGTTTGTAATACCCTTCATCTGCATGAGTAATGATATTAGCAGGTATTTCATCTGAATAATCATTTCTAAATTTTAAAAAAATAGTTAAGTAGTGTTGCTTTTTACTCTCTGGAGAATTTGAAAGTTCTTTATTTGCCATATTTATTTTGCATTTGTTCAATGCGTCTTGAAAGCAACTCACCTCTTTGTTTCATTAAAGATTTAACAGGATCTTGAGCGCTATATTCAGCGGCTTTTAATTTTTGTCTTTCTTGGACAGCATGATCAAAACTTTTTTGTTCAAGTCCAGTGTGTCTGGATAATAAACTTGATTTTGGTTGAGAGGTATTAAAAGAAGTTGGTATAGCAGGAGAAGGTTTTTTAAGAATTAACATTAATGCTTAAGAATAAATAAATATCGTGTCGGAGTGACAGGACTCGAACCTGCGGCCTCGCGCTCCCAAAGCGCGCGCTCTA
>CAZTBN010000040.1:0-6804 GCA_964611955.1 uncultured Pseudomonadales bacterium
ATCTGGTCTGATAATTGAGACTCCGTGCAGTTGAATGTTTTGTTGCTGATGTTGTGTAAAGCAATAATTCAAACTTAATGGCGTTGCTTGCATTAATTTAAACTCTGCAGGAATATCAGCTCCAGTTAAGATTTCTAATCCTTGATAAACCTGTTTAGAATCAGCTGAAATAAGATACACTCCATTAGCTAGCTGAGCGTCAATAATTTGATGAGCTAAAAATAAAGCTAACTCAGTTTTACCAGTGGCTGTTGTGCCCATAATGGAAATGAGTTTTTGATCTGTTGCTTGCATGAATGAGAAAAAAATTTATACCACCATCGGTCGATGTTTAAGATGAGGCTGATTGATAATTTCTTCCAGAATATGCCAACGTTTACTTTTAATTTGGGGAGAAATATCATCCTTATAAAGTTTATCAGACAGTGTTCCTGGTCTAGGAGAATATTGATTAATAAATCCCACTTGCCAATTAGCTTTTTTAGCAACTTCCACAGTTTCTTGGAACTCTTGCTCTGTTTCTCCGGGAAATCCAACAATTAAATCAGTGCCTAAAACAATATTGGGATCAGCTTGATGCAATTTTTCCACAATTTGCAAATAATCCTCACTAGTATAACCGCGGTTCATTCTTGTTAAAACACTGTTACTACCAGATTGAATGGGTAAATGAATATAACGATCAATTTTTTTATTCTTGCCAATTTCGGCAATTAATTCATCATGAAAATCCCACGGATTAGCTGACATAAAACGTATAATTTTAATTTTTTCAAGTTTAGAAATTGCTTGTAAGAGTTTGACAAATGGTGGCGTGCCAGTTGGTTTCAGATATTGTGATTGATTGGTGGGTAAATCTTTTCTAGTAAAAGTTTTATCATGTAACATCATTTTTCGTAAACTCACTCCCACTTTTTCTAATCCCCAGGAATTAACATTTTGGCCTAATAAAGTAACTTCTTCATAGCCAGCTTCAGCTAGATGATTAATCTCTGCTAAAATATCGTCCAGAGGACGAGAATGCTCTCTACCTCTGGCGTAAGGCACTATACAGTAAGTACAAAAAGAGTTACAGCCAGTAGAAATGGGCACAAAAGCATGTTTTTTATCAGTTCTTTTGGGTTGAATATTAAAACCAACTTCAGCAATATTTAATACTTCATCAATGGCTGGTTCCATTTGGCGCAACTTCTCTGCAGAGTGATGAATCATACAGCCAGTTAAAATTATTTTTGGTTTGGGCTGGTTGTTTTGTTCGTAGTGTTGGGTTATTTTGTGAATAAAATCTCTGACTCGATCCTCTGCTCTTTTGCGAATGGAACAAGTATTGATAATAATTTGATCACAATCTTGCCAAGTTTGAGCCTCTTGAAAGCCTCTGTTTTCTAGATCAGAAGCCACTCTTTCACTATCGGCTTTGTTCATTTGACAGCCATAGGTTTTGATATAGTAGGTTTTTTTAGTTTGATTCATGATAAAATTGGATAGATTGTATTTTAACACTTATTAGAAAAGTGAGAGAAAAATAATGGCAGAAGAAGTACTTGGTAGTCATGAATTATTTAATTATGTTATTACTCAGGGTACAACGTGCAAGGTTGACGGGCGAGAAGTATCAATTTTAAATTTAGCTCTTTGCCATACAAACAAAGTATCGGGGAATTGGCAAAAGGTTACTCTCTGTTCAGAGGCAAATTTTGATAATGGAGTTATATGTTACTCAGGAACAACAATATTAGTAAGCAGTAATGGGTTACGTTATCAATCTTAATTAAAATACTTTGACACGGTACCGAAGTGGCCTAACGGCGAGGTCTGCAAAACCTTCGTTCGCGGGTTCGAATCCCGCCCGTGTCTCAAAACGCTACATATTAATTATTGACAAAAATATGTCTGAAACTTCATCTCAATTTCCACAGCCAGAAATTGGCAAATTAGTTTATAAAGATAATTTGCGTAGCGACGGTAGTGTTGAGTTTAGCCAGATTATGTTTGTTGATGGAGATTCTGGTAGTGATAAATCTTGGAATTATACTGAAGTTTTAATCAGTCAGGAAATTGATGGTAAAGAAAATATCAGTGGAGAGATGAGCGCAGGTATGACTTTGGCGTCAGCTTGGCATTATGCTACTGATGATGAGATTAAAAGATATTTAAAATTGTTTAAAACTCAACCAGTTGAAAAATATGTTTCCACTCCACAACAATGGTTAGAAAAAATTAATCAAGATGATGTTTTATTGCAACCAGAAAAAGATAGACTAAATCGAATTTTCAAAGAGGTATTTGCTTAATAAGTATTTTTTTAACTATTTTTTAAAGAATTAGCTTCCACTTTTTAAGTTATTTGTCAGAATTCATGTTTACAATGAGATTATGAATTTTTCTCAATATTGTAATATTAAAATTGAAAAATTGAGGCCGAATCAGAAAC
Source organism: uncultured Pseudomonadales bacterium (assembly GCA_964611955.1). Lineage (GTDB taxonomy): Bacteria > Patescibacteriota > Microgenomatia > UBA1400 > PJMF01 > CAYVBW01. The sequence continues at coordinate 2,435 of CAZTBN010000040.1, forward strand.
AGTTAGAATTAATAGCTGATGGAATTAAGGAAGTTGGATCCGGCATTTTAATTGCGGTTGGTATTTTAAATATTATCGAGGGAAAAAACAATATTTTTGCTAGTTTAAAAGGGTTAATATTTGCTTTGTTTTTGTGGTATATTGCAATTAATATTATTAACTTTATTAAATATGATTAATTTTTTCATGCACCTTTCTGCATTTGATCAATGGCTAATAATGTTGCTTATTGCAGTTTTAGTCTTATACTTTTTTTTGAAAATTTTGGTTGGCGGGCAAAATAATTAAAATTATTCTTTTCCAAAAATATAAAGTTCTTCTTCTGCTCTCGTTACAGCGGTATATAACCAACGTCTCCACATCTCATCATCCATTTGTTTAAATCGCTGTTCAAATAAAATCACCCTTTTTGCCTGGCCGCCTTGTGCCTTATGCACTGTTAGCGCATAACCAAAATCAAACAAGTCACCCTTTAAACTTTTTTGTCGTAGTTGGGTGTAACTTAAAGTTTTAGGCGCACTAAACTGCTCGATTGAAATTAGACCCTGATAAGGAAGTTCAAGATCATCCATCTTGATTTGGGCAAAGTACCAATCCTCATCCTCGCGACTGAGTGACAGAATTGTGCCCAGCATGCCGTTGTAAATACCCTTAGCATGATTGTTGCGCAGACAGATCACTCGGTCTTTTGGCTCTGGCTCTGGCTCAAAAAAACCCAGATTGTTGCGGATAGCTTGATTTAACTGCTTTCGGCTAAAGTTATAACCAGTTAAAATCATGGTGTCAGCAGAGAAACCCTGCATTAACTCTTCAGCCAGTTCTTGTGCCAGAGGGTCAGATTGTTGAATTTTAATCACTTTAGAGCTATATTTTTTAGCTGGGATCATACCTTTTTCGCGAGCCATAATCGAAAGTTCAATAATAGGATTTTTTCTGGCTTGGCGATGAATCGTTTCCAGTTTTAGCTCAGGTTTAGCCATTAAGTTAAAATTGTCCTCAATTGGTGGCAGTTGACCATGATCGCCAACCGCGATAATCGGTAGCTGATAAGATTGCAGATCCTGCCAAATCTCACCACTGACCATTGAAGCCTCGTCAATAATAATCAAGTCATACTCAATTTTAGCTTTTTTATCCCAGCCCACGATCTGTCCACCCTGGGCAATGCGAGGCGAATAAATCAGCGAGTGAATCGTACCCACAAAGTCCTGTTTGTAGAGAGTTTTGCTCAGTTTTAAATAATTTTTGAGGACTTGAGTGGATTTGCCAGTATATGAAGCAAAAGCAATCTTGAGTTTATTGTTTTTGGTATAAATGATTTGGCGCAGAATTGCGATGAGGGTGGTCTTGCCAGTGCCGGCATAACCACCGAGCGTGATGTAATTTCCTTGTTGATAGTTGGCACGATACCAATCAAGAAGTTGTTTTAGAATCAGTTTTTTATCGGCTGAGAGTTGCATGTGGAGCTATTGTAGCAGGAAAGGAGGTATTTTTTAGCAATTGAAAACTTTTAATGGTTGAAAAAAAATATTTTTTTTAACTAATTATATTAGCAATGATAACTTTTGATTCATATACATATATGTTATATAATTCTGCCTTTATTAAAGATTAAATATTAAATATTAAAAAATAATGGCAAATGCATTAGAAGCAGGCAAGTCAGGTTATGTTTACGCCAATTCTTTAGAAGAAGGTTGTTTTGGTTGTGGTTATTGTGTTTTGTGTACTGTGCCTCATCTCAACAATTCAGGTTTACCCAATGGTTTCAATAAATTAGAAATAGGAGTACCACCAACTCAAATTGATCCCAGAATGGCAAATATTCCTGTGGAAGTTAATAATGCTTTGGGAGATCCCCTTATTCAATGGGAAGATACTTTAAAACGATTAGAAACATTAGTGGAATATGGACACAAAGGAGTTGTGCTATTGATCACTAAAGGAGTTTTATCTCCAGAAAAAGCATCTGCATTAGCCCAAATTAAACAGAATCTTAATTTAGTTGTTCTTTTGAGCATCAGCGGTTTAAAACCACCCATAGAGCCTGGCAATCTTCAAGGAAGACTTAACAACATCTCAATATTAAATGATGTCGGCATTCCCACTATAGGTTATCTTAGACCAATTATTCCTGGTTATAATGATGATCCTGATTTAATTCGTCAATTGTTGGATTGCATGGCGGAAAAAGGTTTAAGATATTTGTCCTTTGCAGGATTGATGGGAAAAGAACCAGTGATAAATCAGCTAGAACAAGTAACACATACAAAAATATTACCTCCACAGCCTTATAATAAGTGGTCAGAAGAATCTAAGTTAATTTCCCCATCATTGGTGTCATTAATTGAGAGTTACGCAGCTAGTTTGGGCATTTTTACATTTAGAAAAACTAGTTGTGCCGTGACTGTTGCCGGTGGGTTAGATAAAGATTATAACTTGAACATGTACAAACCTGATAAATACAATTGTGCTCAGTGCATCAATAAAGAAAAATGCCTTGGTCATCAAGATCCATTATATGAGCCAAGAGTTGAATCAGCTTTAGAAATTTTAGAAGCAGAGGGTAATATTGAATTTATTAATGGTATTTCTAGACTAGTGTTGCAAGGAGCTCATACTATGGGAGAAGTAGCTCTTGCAAGATGGCTTGCGACTTTACAAGTTATTGCTGAGCATACTTTATCGACTACAATGATACCGGACAAATGGAGAGTGACTTCAAATTAAATAATTGTGACATGAGCATTGGTTTTTAATTGATTTTGATGACTCAAAAAAAATATATTTAAAAAATCACACTCAGCTTGCCTAGACAACTCATAGAATTTGCTGATAAAATCATTAAAAAGAATTAATATGCCAAAAAAAGTAGTTGTTGAGTGCGTAACATGTGGCTGGACTGTGGTAGGAAAAATGCCAGATCCTGATATGCCTGGAAATAAGATTGTGATCACAGATGAACTAGAAATAGCTATTAAGGCCCATCATAAGGAGACTGTTGGAGTACTTGGTGTTAATGGGCATAGAGATTATGATGTCTCAGAGCGGGGAAATATAATTGGTACTATTGAAGGGCGTTCTTATCAAGTGTTGTTTGCACCAAAAGAAAGATGGAGTAGAGGTATCGAAAGAGAGTAAAATCAGTTTATGTTTCCGTTTTTTTAGTCTTAATCAAGGGTTGAAATTCTATTTTTTAAGTGTTTCGCACTTGCCGTCTCACTGCTCTAAAAAATTTCAGCTTTTCTCACAGTATTAATCAGGTGCTTCACGCTATTATTATTTATGGTGTTTCGCACTTGCTGTCTCGCTGTTCGCTATTTTGTATTAATTGATGGCCCTCAGCACTAGGCAGGAGCTTCGCTCTTGTCGTTAGGACCTACTTCGCTTCGCTACGTGGGTAGCTATTTCAACGCCACAAAGAACTGAACTTAATTTATAATTAACTCTATAAAGTAAAAAAATCAAAATTGGGATTTTTCATTCCTATGCATGAAAATATGACAGAAGTATATACAAATGAAGCAGGTAAATCGAGACCAGTAGATATAAATTACAGACATCATTCGGAAACTAGGAAACAGTGGTTTTCAAATTTTGAATCGAGGCTGAGGGCTACATACCCAGATCTTATGAATGGTGTCCGGATTCAGGTTGTTGGATCTGTTGCAAAAGGTTTAGCTTCATTTAGAAGTGACATTGATATTATTATTAAATCAAAAAGTTCTGATAGTTTGCCTGTAACTAGAGTAAAATGTGCTATTTTTAGTTTACTTAAGGAGATGAAAGAAACCGGAGATCAAACATACCCCGTCGACGTTCATGATGTTGATAATCAGTTAAGGTTTAGTGCTATAGCAAAGTTTAGAAGACAAAAATAAACTAGGAATGCTTTTTCTTTAGCTACAAAGAATGCCTTACTAGCATTTATTTCAAATACTCCAACTATTGTTCAATTTTTTGTATCTTCATTCGTATCAGGAAGGTCAAAGTTACTTTATCTTGAAAAATAATCAACTAGAGCATTTAGCCTGCTCGCCATATCTGTTTCTTACATATAAGAATGACAGCCAATTTTGAATTAATCTAAAACGTTAGAATTATGTAAATGTATACCAGCGCATGCTCATGTATATGTGCGTATGTGACCCCACGGGGAATCCACTTTCCGTTCGTCTTACAGACTCACTTCAAGTATTACTCGGGTTTAGCTTGGCTTTCAGCCACGTAAACTCGACGGCAGGACCATGGCTTCTCTATCCAAATCATGAGATCGTAAATACAAAAAATCCAGCTTAAGCTGGATTTCTGTATTTGTGACCCCACGGGGAATCGGACCCCGCTTGTCAGGATGAAAACCTGATGTCCTA
>CAZTBN010000041.1:0-6743 GCA_964611955.1 uncultured Pseudomonadales bacterium
TCATTTCTAAGGAGTTTCACTCCTGTCGCGTTTTGTCTTGCTGTGCAAGAACAAAATGATAAATAATTTTAATATTATACTAAATTAAAAATTCCTGAATATTGGTAATATTGGCGAAAATCATGGCTAATCTTTCTACTCCTAAGCCCACACCAGCAAAGGTGTGACCAGTGCAATTCATAGTTGCTAAAGCTGATAAAAATTCTTGATCAATTTCATGACTAGGTAAATTATTTTTCTGACGATGAAGTTGCTCTTGCTCAAATTTTTGTCTAACTAACTGGGCATCGGTTTGCTCGGTATTGCCATTAGCCAGTTCCATGCCAGCTAAATAAAACTCAAATCTTTGAGCATACTGAGGTTTATCTTTTCTGGGAGCACAAAGAGGAGAGATTCTACTCGGAAAATCAATTAAAAAAACCGGATCAGTGCCTAACTTTTTTTCCAAAAACTCTAAAAAAAACTGATTAAATAGTTCTTCCCAAGTAGCATTGTCTGTTACAAAACCTTTTTTACTAGCCAACTTTTTAAGTTCAATTAAGGTTAAATAATTAGCTAAAGGTTCTCCCACTTCTTGCTCAAACAACTCAGCTAATGAAACTCTAGGCCAAGGCTTAGCTAGATTAATAGTTTTGCCATCATAAATTAAAGTTAAGTCTTTTTCCTGAGCCTGAGTCGGATACATTTTTTGATAAAGAAAAGCCACTAACTCCTCAAGATCAGTCATAATATGATGATAATGGGCATTAGTGCGATACCACTCCAACATTAAAAATTCTGGATTGTGCTCTACATCTTGATCTTCTTGATTGCGAAAAGTTGAGGCCAGAGAAAAGACTTGTTCAAAACCTTTAGCCAGTTGTTTTTTTAAAGCTGATTCAGGAGAGGTAGGTAAATAAAATTTTTTAGTTTTATCTAGATAATTCCAGTCTGTGGCAAAAGAGTAAAGATTGGGCTCTAAAGGCAAAGCTGGATTTAACAGTGGAACCATAACTTCATGAAACTTTTGTTTGATGAAAAACTCACGAATAATATGGATGGTTTTTTCTTTAGCTAAATAAGGTTGCAAGTTTTTCATACGGAAACTTCTTTTTATTTAGCCGTTATCTTAACATATTGTTGAGCTATACCACAAACAAAATCAGACTCGCTGCATCCTTGACAGTTGTGCTGACAAAAACCAGCTGGAGTTTTAATGCTCTGCTGATAATTTTTAACTAATTTCGCAATATCATCACTCATCTTGCCTAAAACAGTCATGCCCTCGCAACAACCATAAACATTACCATCACTCATCACAGCCAGTTGATGACAACCTAAATTCAGGGGTGGAAAAATGGTTTTAGTTTTAGCTAATTTTTGTAGTTGATCGCTGGTTAAAAAAGCAAACTCTGTGCTTGTGCCCACAATATTACTGATCGGATGTTGCGCTAAATATTGCTTATTTTTACGAGGGTGATAGGTAATATCTGGCAAAAAACCTAATTTATCTTGTAAATATTGTTCAAACTGCTGAATATGATCAAAATTATAGCCGGTGATAACGCTGAAAATCTCAACATGAAACCCTAATTGAATCGCTGTTTGTAAAAACTTAAAACTTTTATCAAAATTACCTTGACCACGATTGTGGTCATGATCTTTAGGTAAACCATCTAAAGACACAATTAAATTAACCAAATTCGGCTGGTTTATTTCAGCCAAACGATTAATAGTGCCGTTAGTAATGATCTCAACAATAATATTCTGAGCTGTTAAGTGATTAATAAAATCGGTAATCCATGAAAGCAAAAAAATTTCTCCGCCACACAAAGTGACTGTTTCTAGCACTGATTCTAGATCGCTACTTGCCAAAAATTGCCGATAGCGATCAATAAACTCTGCGAGCTCTTCAAAAGTTAATTGAGCTTTAGTTTTTTGAGTGTAACAAATTTTACAGTTTAAGTTACACTGCTCCAGCGGGGTCAGGTACAAGTGGTTGAGGTTCATTTTTTTGTCGAGTTAGTTGTCCAAACTGATTAATATTAGTTACCTTTGTCTGTAAGGCTTTCCATGCTTGATATGCTGATTCATAAGCTTGAATTTCTCCATCATCAAAACTAATTTGCTCGCCGTTCAGTTCCATTATACTCTGAGCATCAACTATTTCTGGCAAAAATTCAGTTAAATGTTGAGCAATAGTATGAGCAAATATTAAAAAATCAGGATCTGACAAATCAACTCCTTCAAATTCCCTCTTAGCTATTTTGTCCGCTAATAAATATGCTAAGGCTTGATGTGCGCCATCAAATTTAGCAAGATTTTTTAAAGAAATGCCTAAAGATCTAAAAATTGCTTCACCTAAAATTCTCCATGATTTTTGTTTACCCATCAAACCACCACCTAAAACCAGCTGATCAATCTTTGCTGGATTATTTTTTAGTATGACTTCAAGTTTTTGCTTAGTGGCAAATAGGATCCCAAAAATTAAAGCAAGAATTAACTCGTTTTTTTCTTGTCTATCCGACTCACCTATTTTTGCTAAATATTGATTCACTGTCATGATTTTTTTCTCTTCTCCATCTTCAACGCAAACAACTCCACCTCCGCCATTTTCATCATTTTCATCATTTTCACAAGGATAATAAGTTACATTTTTTGGAACTGAAATTCCAGCTTGAATTTGTGCTTCCAAAAAAAAGGCAACTCCATCAAAAAATGAACTTCCTACTAAATATTGTGGGTCGATTAAATCTTTAATAATGTAGCCAATGGCACCTCCTTGTCTTTGATCAATGTGCTGAATCGATTCTGTTTCTGGCACTGTTCCTGATAATCTCTGCATAAAAAATTGTATTTTTATCACACTATCAAAAGAAATGTAAATAGTGGGATTTTCAAAAATACCCTTCAACATCAAGGTTTCTGCATTTAAATCATTCTTGTTCAAAACTCCCAGCGTTTGTAACTGCTCGGAGCTTAAAATATTAGCATTCATACTAAAACAATCTAGTAAAATTTGTTTCGCTAGCTCTAGATCCGCAGTTGGTACCCCCAAGCTACGTGAATTTGGCTCAGTGAAAGCAAAAGGCGTTTGAAAAAGTTCATTAAGTACCCAACCTTGAAAATCTCCGTCTTCTATTGATAGAATTTTCTCGCCTGGTGCTAATTCTAACAACTGGATTAAGAGAGTTGGATATTGTTTAAAAACCTCAAAAGCATGCAATAAATAATGTTTTTTCTTTTGAATTGTCTCGATCAATTCTTTAATTACATTAGAATCCATACCATTGTTTTTATACAATTCTCGCAAAGTTTCCACTGTATTTTCACCTAATGGGGTGGTGAGACTTGGATTTTCACCAAAAATTAGAGTTTTTTCAGTAACAACACCATCATTTCCAAGAATTTTTACTTTTCTTACCAGCCAATTATTAAAACCAGTAATGCCAAACGGCATCTTATCTAAATTAAGATTATCTGCATCACTGGCTCCTAACAATTTCTTCAAATTTGCCTTTAATGCTGTAATGAAAGCTTGGGGATCTTTTAAAGTTGTAAAAGAAAATTCTGGTGGTTTTTTAGCTTGTTCCTCTTTTGACTCTCTTTCTGTTGCAGATTTATCCTTAACTTGTTCTTCAGCCTTTTTGTCATCTTCTAATTTAATTGTTACAGCTGTTTTGAAATCAATAAAATCAAACTCAACATCTATAAATTTTATTTCACCCAGTTTATTAACATATGCCAACCTTAATTTATTAGTGGAGTTTCCCCCATCATTGGTCACTAATTTCCAATCTTGAGATGAATAATTTTCTGAAAAAGCTGGCATTTTTCTTCTTTCTAGGCAGAACAACTAATACATCAAACAACTTATTTACTATATATAAATAGTACGCATCAAGCAAGAGAGATTTTAATTAGGAACTTCTTATTTTAAACCAGTTTTAAGATCAGCTTTTTTAATAAAATATTTTTTCTTTTTTAATTTATCTGGTAAATCACTGCCCTGTTCAGGATACATCTCATAATCTTGACCGTAACCTTCGCTCTGCATAAACTCGGTCGGAGCATTTCTCAATTTTAACGGAATAGTTAAATTACCATACTTGTGCACATCAGCCTGTGCCGATCTCAAGGCATCATAAACTCGACGATCTTTAGGAGCTGTTGCCAAATGCGTGACACCATGAGCTAAACTGATCTCTCCTTCTGGCAAACCAACTTGTTGCACAGCCTGATAAACTTCATTCGCTACTACCAAAGCAGTGGGCTGAGCCATACCAATATCCTCAGAAGCAAAAATCACCATTCTTCTGGCAATAAATAAAGGATCTTCGCCAGCAGCCAACATGCGTGCTAAATAATACAAAGCCGCATCAACATCAGAAGCACGCATACTTTTGATAAAAGCACTGATAATATTGTAGTGTTCCTCGCCTGTTTTATCGTAGCGTAGTTGTTTATTTTGATAAGCTTTAATTAAATTAGGCACTGAAATGGTGTGATAAAGTTCTGAAGTTGCCTCAATCATATTCAAAGCTTGACGAGCATCACCATCAGCAAAAGCAACAATCCAGTCTTGAGCTTTTTTACCAATGTTAAACTTAGTTTTTTGAATAATCTCTAGCATCTGCTCATCAGTCAATGATTTTAAAGTAAACACTCTTAAACGAGACAGCAAAGCACTGATCACGCTAAAACTAGGGTTTTCAGTGGTGGCCCCGATTAAAGTCAACTGCCCCTGCTCAACAAAAGGTAATAAATAATCTTGCTGAGCTTTATTAAAGCGATGAATTTCATCAAGAAATAAAATTTTGGGTTGAGTAAAAAAAACTTCTCTAGCAACAAACTCTCTGATATCAGACTTACCAGCCGACACTGCTGACATTTCTGCCAAATCAGCATCAAAAGCCTGAGCATAGATTTTAGCTAAAGTGGTTTTACCAACTCCAGGAGGACCCCATAAAATAAATGAGAACAGGTGTTGTTGCTCAATTGCTTGCCGGATGGGTTTACCCTCTCCAACCAAATGTTCCTGACCAATAAATTGATCTAAGCTGGATGGTCTGATTTTATCAGCAAGCGGGTGCATAGCTACTTAACAACTAATAAAATGAGGGCAGATGCTGAGTTAAAAATTTAGCCTTAACTCCAAAATTGAGGAAAGTTCTTAGCAATAAAATTGGCGCGCGCTTCACCTTTTAAATCAGGCAAAAAAGGTCTAAAAGTATTTAAATTAGCAGCATTAGTGCGAGCGGCTGATAACAGTTTACCAACATAATGTTGCAAATCCTCAGCTTTTCTAATATTTTCAATATAAAAATATTTTTTATTAATTCGCGAAGAATCATCAGTGGCAACTCCAGAGCTAGTGGCGCTTGATCGAGCAGTGAAGGTACCTAAGTTTAAAAATGTTTGCATGAAACCCTTAGTATAAGCACCAGTGTCAACAATCATATCTAAAGGTAAAGCCAACGAATAACGACTGGCCGGAGTGGTGTAAATATACTTAACCAATCTTTTAGTAGTCACCACAGCAATGCTTTTTTTCCAGAGGCTGGTTACCCACCACCAACCAATGCCCACAAATAAAATGGCAAACACTAATAAAACCAGAGTCAGCATTGAACCGATTTCATCACCCAAAACACCATTAACAGCTCTTCTCATAAAATAACCAATCACCATTAAAACAGTAGCGACCAATAAAATAAAAACTTGTCTTAATAACAATAATATCCTATTTTCTCTAGTAACATACAGAATTCTTTCTGTGGTTTCTTGGCCGGGAAACTTATATTCGTAAGGAAAGGTGAAGTGCTTAGCGTGAAAAATGTTTGTCATGCTAAAAATTATATCATTCCAATTGAGCAATTTGTTTGAGATTCTTAATCTCAGTCAAAGTTAAGGCGCGCGCCTCTCCAGAAGTGAGATCATCAAGCATTAAACTACCAATTTGAATTCGTTTTAATCTAGTCACCATCACTCCTGCCCCAGAACACATTCTTCTAATTTGACGATTATAGCCTTGGTGAATAATAATGCTAAATTTTGCTTTACGAGGTTCTCTAAAAATAACCTCAACTTTACTGGGAGCAGTGGTGAGGGCTCCAATATTGACTCCTCTTTCCAAATGATCAACAACTTTGCTACTCAGCTCGCCGTTAACCCAAACTAAATATTTTTTTTCAATTTCAAACTTAGGGTGGGTCAGTTTATAAGTTAACTCACCATCATTGGTCAAGAGCACTAATCCCTCACTTTCTTGATCTAATCTACCCACTGGATATAATCTCACTGCAGAAGTTACAAAATCAACTATCGACTCTCGACCATCTGGATCACTAGCTGTTGAAATTACACCCTTAGGCTTATAAACTTTCCAATACTCTTTTTTTTCTAGATTATCATGCTGATTAACTGTTTTGCCATTAATATTAAGCTCATCTTTTTCTGGATTGATATCCATACCCAGCTGTGCTGGTTGCTGATTAACCCTCACTTTACCTTGAGCGATTAAAGCATCAACTGCCCGACGCGATCCAAATCCCAGTGAAGCTAAATATTTATTAATTCTCATAGCCATATTCTACAACAAATCTGGCAGGGCTTGACAGGTAACTGAAAATTTTATAAATTTAATTAAACTTAACTGAAATTTTTATTTACGACTGATTTGCCTCGCTTAAACTTAATTTCTTTAACCTAATGTTTATCAATTAGCTCAATCCTCACAAATAACCAGGGGAGTTTTTTTGTAA
>CAZTBN010000042.1:0-6436 GCA_964611955.1 uncultured Pseudomonadales bacterium
AAGCAGAGCGCTAAAAATATTTAATAATTACTGTTAATATAACAGAAAATTAACTAATTAAGTATTTTTGAGTAAGTTGATAATTTGATCTATTTTGATATAATTAAGAAATAAAATTATTAAATTTAATTTTAAGATTGAGCTCAATTATTAATCAAAATATGACATCCCCAGATCAAGAAATAACTTCAACTTCAAAAACTGCTCCAGAAACTCAAGAGACACCAAAAAATAGAGAGAAAATATTTACAAACTTATTTGAATTGGGGAAGCGATACTTTGTTGATCATTTAAATCAAATAACATGGCAATGGGCTGATGTTGGTTGGAGCATATACCCAGTCATGACAGAACCAGTTAATTTGCAAGCGGCATTGGAGGGAAATATGCCTTATTACGGCTATACAGTTAGTTGGATGATATCTGGCACTCTTAACATAGATCCCGAGGGTCTAAAACAAATTGTAAAAGAAGTGACGATAAAATTAACCCATCAACCTAGTAGCAGCTCGTACGTAGCTGATATTAACTACGTAGAGGCAATGGATGTCGTTGAAAGGGATGATGCCGGTGATCGTTACACTAGAGATAATTCACAAGAGTACTCAAAAATATTAACTTTAGATGATACGAACAATTTGAATTCTCTAGAAGTAGAGATGACAGCGTTGAAAGACATTGCTCGATCATAGCCTACACTTTTTACCCCAATCATCTCATTGAGTTTGTTTAAAAATTTAGTAATGGATTCATTTGGCGTGCTATTGTTACCATTTTTTCCGTAACAAAAAGACCATTTTTTCCCATCTTTCAATTGCGGCTTGGTCTAGTTGAGCCAATGAGCTTATGACAGCGATCAAAATGTTGTCACAACTAGTTGAATGTACTCATTTTTTGCTTTTTTCTTACTTGTTTATCTAGTCAATGTTTGTTAATCTTATATCAAGAAATTTATTATTTATTCAGTTCAATTTTGCCAATTTTTCAGTCTCAATTTTCACCATTATCAAAATCTAGTTCAGCCAAATTAATCTTTAAAAAATATTGGTTCTATAGTTTGCCGATCATACTTTTATTGGTCACGATTGGTTTGGGACTTTATTTAAAAAGTTCTCAAGATTCTAGAAGAAGTGCTGATAACAATAATCAGCTTGCTGGTTATGTTTATTTTGATAGAAATAATAATAATCAACGAGATGCCTCTGCTGAGGCTGGTCCCTGGCTCGCGGCTGTAGTTTTATATAATCAGGCCGGTCAGGAAGTGAAAAGAACTTATACTAATCAGCAGGGATTTTTTAAGTTTATCAATGTTGATAACGCACAAACCTATAAATTGCGAGCTGAACACCCCAAAAATCACGATGGTTCCCAAAATTCCTCAACCTATTATGTTAGTCTACCTAGCTATTATGTTGAAAATGCTAGTGCAGGCTATTCTTACAATATTAAAGTGACTGAAGGAGATGTTTGGTATTTTGATCTTAGGCCAGAACTCATTTGGCCTCAAGGAGCAACGGCTTTACCAGCGATGCGACCAGATCCGGGAATTTATACTAGTAGAAGTAACTGGAACATGAATGATAATTACACTGGCATGGCATCTGGTGTTCCTTTTTGCGATGCTTCTAGTGTGAAGAGTGTAGGTTATAATTTTGGTATAAGAACCAATGCTCCGGCTGGTAAACAATTTTGTGGCGATGTCAATGATAGTTACGATCAATGTAGAGGAAGTTGCTTTTCAACTATTGGTTGGTTAAATTCAGTGTCAGGCGGTAGTCAGGTGAGTTGGGAAAGCTGGCATTCTTTTCCTTGGAAAGATGTGGCCTCAGTGAGTAGTGCTGCGGCTATTGCTGATTGGCATAACTATTATGGTAGTTTAAATAATGTCATTAAACAATATTTGCAAAATTTAGCACCAGGAAAAAAAGCTTACGTGGGTATTTTATTAGTGGGCGGAGATCATCGTTCAGAATGTTTAGACTTCACTCCTTCAGAAATTAAAAAAGCTGTTGGCACAAAAACTGTAGCATGTGGCCAAGTTCCCACGTACAGCATTGAGTGGACTCAATATTATGCTCATTTTGTTAGAGAATTAAATGAATGGGCATGGGATGATAGCGCGCAAGGGTTGGGAGCAGAGTTGCGTAGTAAATTAGCTGGTTGGGTAGTACCAACTGGCATTTATGGAGAAACCATTACTGGGGATGGCGTTTTAGTTGGAGATTTTGATAATTTTACTCATGGTTGGCACACCTATTCAGGGCTGCATTGGCTTAATTATGGTACAAGCAACAGTGATCTTGGTTCTTATGGTCGCATTGTACCAAATTCTAATCCTGTCGCGTGGTATTACGGAGGAACTGGTTGGGACGTAGGTTTTATTCCCAATCCATCTGGCAGTGCTGCTAGCGTAATGGCGATCTGGGATAGGTGGTCTCAAAAGCCAATTCATATTTTTAATACAGCTGTTAAATCATCATTTTATATTTCAGAGTTTGCTAAAGCTGCTTATTTTTATTCTAATCGAGGTCCCATTGGTATGCGTCAGCATGGTTGGGCTTGGACTGTTCCAACTCATCATGCAGGATCAGGTGATAAATTTAAAACTGATGCTTTTGGTCAAGTTGATATTTGGAAGAATAGTTACATGGAAATGGTATCTCCAGGAGGTTCGACTAATAAAATTTGGAACTCTTCAGGAGAATCTCAATCAGTTCCTCAATATACAGCTGCTAATGGGGTTAGGTTTCGCACAGGTTATTTGCCATTTGCAGTCAGTGGTGTAGAACATTTTTATGCAGGTAATGTTCCGCAGACTTATAAATCATGGCTATGGTTGGCGGCCAACGGGATTCAAAATCAAGATACAAGTCCAATAAATTACACAATTTTAGGTCAATATGTTGATAATCATCCTAGAATTACTTGGGCAGATAGTTTTTGGGCTTGGATTAATAAGATGTATCAACTTGATAGTGAATGGGTAGCAACTCTTAGATTTTTTCAAATTGGTAGTGTCATGCAAAGAGCCGAGAATATTTTTGCCACCATTACTTGGCGTAATAATTCTCAGGGAGGAGTAAGAGGAGCTGAAAATGATTGGGTTAAGCAAGTTTCTGATGCTTACGAATACGATATGGCAATTACCGCTGGTATTAATCTCATTAATAGATGTAGTAATAAAGGCGGGACATCCGGAGATGTTGCTGATGCTTGTTTCACTGCTGCTCCTGCTCATTTGTCTGATGCTTCATCGCCTGATAATGTCATATTTGGTATTGGTAGTTTTGCTGAAATTAATTTTTCTTCAACACAAAATATTGTGGAGTTTAAGCCTTTTGCTTATCCAGAAAGAGTTCCAGAATGGAAATTAAAAACTGGCGATTCGGTTGCGGTTTATTTAGTGATGGCGAACTTTAAACACAATTTAAAAATTTATTATGGTAGAGAAGGGGCTTGGGGGCAACCTTATGATTTCAATAGTATATCTGCTGATAGAGGCTGGCAAATTTATCAATTTTCCAGCACTTATCATCCAGATAATGTGATTAGAATTGAAGCTAATAGTTCAAATGGTTCCAGCTATAAAGATTATATTCATTTAGCTATTTTTCAAGAACAATGGTCTGAGGATAATCCAGCTGCGCCATTACCAACGGGTGTACAAACAGATCCAACAATATTTCCAACTAATCCACCAAATCCTAGTAATCCAGCCAATAACCCTACTCCTACTATTTCTGGTGTTCCTCAAGCAACGCCTGTACCAAGGACTTGCAATCAATTCTGCAATGACGTAAGTGCTCCTTGTGCTTCACCAATGGTGTGTACCAGAGAGACATCTGGCAGGTATGAATCTCATTGTCGTTTACCAAATTGTTTAGATGATGCTAATTGTAGCTGTGCTACTGTTCCTACTAATGTGCCTATCATTCCAACAGCAACAGATGTACCTACAGTTCCTACCATACCAGCCGCTACTGATGTACCTACAATACCCACTGTTCCAGCCGCTACTGATGTACCTACAGTTCCGACCATACCAGCATCCACACAACCACCTGTACTGGTTTCTAATACATTTACCCCAACAGAACCGGACATTGCAGCAGACACTACCCGAGTTCTTCTTTCTATGAAGCTTGATGGAGTGCCTTTGTGTGAAGAGGCAGGTTGCTTTGCTTTAACTAGTGCTGGTGATAATATTTCAGTGCAAGTTACCCTGCAAAATACCTTTGATATTCCTATCACTCAAAAAACCCTTTTTTCTTTTGATGCCGCTAATAAAACCTATGTTTCAGCTGGTCCATTAACTTACAAAAATCTGACTCCAGGACCATACTTTATTATATTAAAAGGACCAAAGCAGTTAGCAACTCGTTATTGCTATTACGATACTACTGCCACGCAATCGTGTTTAGTGTCTGATCTCATCAATATGACTTTGAATTTTACTAAAGATCAAGCCATGGTTAAAAAATTTATTTATCTTGAACCAGGTATGAACTACCGATTGGATCTTTCCTCTCCACCCATGATAGCTGGAGACTTGCCTATCTCTGGTCCGAATAAAAATGAGCAAGATGGAAAAGTTGATACTATCGATTATTCATTTATATTGGGTTGTCTAAAAAATCAAACAGAAGCAAGTTGTGTCCAAAGAGGAGATATTAATTTTACCGGAGAAGTGAATAATATCGATTTAATGTTGCTGCGACAGGCATTAATGCAAGTTGCTGATCAACTCTAATAATTTGCTAATTTATTATTTTGCTATTTTGTTATGAAAATTGTTTTTTTCAATGATAGTTTTTATCCTGGACAAGATGGTGTTATCACTCATATTACAGTCACTGCTCAACAGTTGCTGGCATTAGGACATGAAGTGATGGTTGTTGCTCCCAATAATAATTTGGGCATTGATGAACAAGATATTAAAAACAAATTAAATATTGAGACTGTTTTAATTCCTTCAGTATCTAGTTTTATTTCTCCTGCTTTTAGAATTGGAGCACCCACTCCTCGCTCTTTAGTTAGAGTTAAAAAATTTAATCCAGATATTA
The DNA here is from genome assembly GCA_964611955.1 of uncultured Pseudomonadales bacterium. GTDB lineage: Bacteria > Patescibacteriota > Microgenomatia > UBA1400 > PJMF01 > CAYVBW01. The sequence continues at coordinate 5,064 of CAZTBN010000042.1, forward strand.
TTCATGTTCACAGTCCGGCCTCTGCTGGCTTAGAGGCTTTATTTATTGCTAAATTGTTAAAAAAACCATTAGTAGCCACTTTGCATACTTATTTTATGGAGCCGGAAGCGTTTACTATTATTGGGTTAAAACAGGAGTCTGGGGCGACAAAAATTCTTAATAAAGCGATGTGGCAGTATGCTAAGAAATTTTATCAATCCGCTAGGGCGATTGTTACTCCGACTAGGTATTTGGCCAAAGACTTAAAGAAGCGTTGGCAAAAATCACGTATTGAGCTCGTTTCTAACGGGATTGATTTGTCGAAATTTAGAAACCACAGCAATCGCCTTCAATTGAGAAAACAGTATCAATTACAAGATAATTTTGTGATTTTATCAGTGGGCAGACTGTCTTATGAAAAAAATCTTAACTTGTTAGTCACTGCTTTTGCTAAAATACTTAGCAAATATCCTCAATTGAAATTAGTGTTTGTTGGCGATGGACCTAGTAAAAAAAATTTGCAGTTTTGCAGTAATGCTTTAGGAATTTCAAAAAGTGTTTTATTTATTGGCGCCATTGCTTACCAGGAATTAGTAGCTAAAAATTATTATTCGCTGGGAGATATCTTTGTAACGCCTTCTACTTTTGAAAATCAAAGTTTGGCCATGATGGAGGCGATGGCTGCGGGATTACCTGTTGTTGCTCCCAAGGTAAAAGCGATGCCTGAAATTATAGGTAAGGCTGGTATATTAGTTAAACCCAATGATGTGAGTTCATTGGCTAACGCCATGGTGAAACTGTATACAAAACCTAAAGTCTATCAACAGTTGGCAAAAGAGACTCAATCAAGGTCTGAAAATTTTGCTGTTGAGAAAACTGTTACCCAGCTGTTAAAGTTATATTCTTCACTCCTTTCTTGAGATACCTTTCATTTCACTAAAGTACTTGACAAACATACAGTTAAGAGTATAGTGAATAAGTATTCATTATAAATTATTTAAAAAGGAGACAATATGCCAGGAATGAACGGAACAGGTCCAATGGGTCAAGGACCGAGAACAGGAAGAGGACTAGGCCCATGTAATAGGATGGGTATGGGAATGGGAATGGGCTTTGGTTTTAGAAGATTTGGTAATAATTGTGGTAGAGGTTTAGGTAGATTTTTTGGTTGCAACTGTCCACAAACAGTGGCTGATCAAAAAGAAGTGATGGCTGACTACAGAAAAGCTCTAGAAGAAGAGCTGGAAGATGTTAAGCAAGAAGAACTTGAATTAGCTAAGGAAGAATAAGCTAAGCATGACTCCCCAGTTGATAATTTAAGCATAACTGGGGAGTTTTGTTATAATTAATCTTGAGTTCGGGCCTGTCAGCTCTTTTTCTCATTGGCTGGAACA
>CAZTBN010000043.1:0-5808 GCA_964611955.1 uncultured Pseudomonadales bacterium
TTCACACAACATCAACAACAAAACATTCAACTGCATGGGGTCTCAATTATCAGGCCAGATCAAGAATGGTCAGTGGCTCATTTTCGCAATTTAGCCATTCACTTAATCCAACATTCGTGGCTTAAAAACTGGTTACCAATTATTGTAGGTGGCACTAGTTTTTATCACCGTCAATTGTTTAACAATGACGCCAACATTTATGTAAAGCCAAATGAGAAACTCCGTTTAAAACTAGAAAAATTTGATTTAGCTCAATTGCAAAAACTGTTGAAACAGCTGAATGAGGAAAAACTAAAGAAAATGAATCAATCGGATTTAAATAATCCTCGCCGATTAATGCGAGCCGTTGAGGTTGCTCAAGCTCACAGCGATTCACCATCAATGCCATCAAGTTATCCCATTTTTCACCAACCAAAAAAATATTTATCAATAGCTTTACAGATTGACGAACCAACTCTGAAAAATAAAATCTCACAAAGAGTCAATGACAGATTAAAAAATGGAGCAAAGCAAGAGGTCAAAAACTTATTAGCCTTAAATCTTAATAGTACCAGTCCAGTCATGACTACTTTGGGAGTCAAACCGATCTCTGCTTTATTAGCTGGGCAAACAACCTTGCCAGAAACCATCACAGCTTGGGTACAACAAGAACTTCAGTATGCCAAAAAACAGTTGACTTGGCTTAAAAAAATAAGTGCTGATTTAACCATCAATGTTCAAGAAATTAACCATCCAGCGCTGGTTTGGAAAAAACTTAAAATTACTGTTTTATAAACCCCAAATAGCTATAAATCGTTCTAGCAAAACTATTAAAATTAGCTTATACTAAAAATATGTTTGGCCTATTCACTCCTAAAAAACAAGTCGTTACTATTTCCCCTTCAATCGTAATTTTTATTCTAGCTCTATTATTCTGCCTTTTTTTTCTATTTAAAATTAAAGACATTCTCATTATTATCTTTATGAGTTTTTTAGTGATGGTGGCATTAAATCCGGCAGTCAATAAATTACAAAAGCTTATCAAATCAAGAATATTAAGCATTGTAGTAGTCTATATTTTGCTAGTACTGGTTATGTCATCAATTATGGCATTACTGATTCCAACTTTAGCCAGTCAGCTAACTCAATTAATGAAAAATGTTAATGTACCTTATTTTCAAGAAGAAATTTCTAGACTTAAATTTTCTACCCAAGAATTAAGCCAGTGGGCCAACGATTACAAAGGTTCAATTAACGCTTTATGGTCAGTTGTTTCTTCAACTTTTCAAGGCTTATTTACCACTATACTGTTACTAGTCATTTCTATTTATTTAATTATTGATGAGCCTGAACTTCATAAAAAAATTGGTTGGTTTACCAATAAAAAATATCACTTCGAAATAATGAGAGAATTTTTAGATGATATTGAAAACAATTTAGGCGGGTGGATAAGAGCTCAAACCATTGTGATGACTATTGTGGGAGGCTTAACTTATTTAGGCTTAACCATTATTGGCATTCCTTATGCCTTACCCCTAGGATTACTAGCTTTTATGTTAGAGATATTGCCTAATCTTGGGCCAACTCTGGCAGCAGCTCCAGCCATTATGATTGCCTGGGTTACTGGTGGACATGTTATGGCCTTAATTGTGTTAGCTTTTTACATAGTATTGCAACAAGTTCAATCTATTTTGATTACTCCAAAAGTGATGAAAGCTAATGCTGATGTTAATGCTTTGGTAAGCATTGTCAGTATTATGGCAGGATTTCAAATTGGAGGCATCATCGGAAGTTTATTAGCTATTCCAGTGTATATTACAGCTAGAACAATCTACGGTTATTATCGCCGCTATCAAAGCAAACTTACACCAGACTGGTAGGCTTTGTATTTTCCTTTAATTTCAGGTACAATTTGTACTGTTCTAAATAAAAATAGAGCAAATTTTTGTTCGTTAAAAAGCCCAGGTGGCGAAATTGGTAGACGCGCAGTCTTGAGGTGGCTGTGAATTTTTTCATGGAGGTTCAACTCCTCTCCTGGGCACAGTTATTAATTATTAAAAAAATATGAATTCAGAACAATTAGATTCAAAAAGAAACTCTTATGAAAACAAGTCTTTGGAACAACTATTGGCAATTTCAAAACAAAAAAATAAGAGAAGCGACAACAAGTGGCAACACAGAGGCTGAGGCAACAGTATATGTGTTAAATGCGGATCCTGCTTTAACAATGGCTATAATTAATGCTAAAAAAGCTGCAAAATCCACTTAAAAATTCACAAAAAATTATACTGCATAACAATAAAACTGAAACATCAATTATTAATTATTATAAAAATATATGTCAAAACATGAATACACGCCGCCTCAATTAAGTGCAGAAGAAGCAAAAACTGTAGCAAGAAAATACAAAGAAGACATGATCAATGTATGGATGCGACAAAAAATGAGCAGACAAGAGGCTGAAGACAAATTCAAAACAATGTATCCAGAAAAAGATTTAGCTATACAATATGCAACAGGAGAAGCAGAATTAACCCAAATAAAATAAAGAATATTATTAACTATTGAGAATACAATATGGCAAACACAGAAAATGAACAAGCTCCTCAAAGAAATGAGTATCGTACTGATGAAGACTGAATAGATGCTCAGTGTAAATATGGAGAAAGAGAGATTGCGAGACAAAAACAACAAAAACAACAAGAGCAACAAGAGCAACAAGAGCAAGAAAAGCAACGTAAACCATAAACTCTTGCTACGGGTCAGTAGCTCAGCTGGTTAGAGCACCTGCCTCTTAAGCAGGTTGTCGTGGGTTCGAGTCCCACCTGACTCACATAAACTAGAAAGAGCCTTCAGGCTCTTTTCTTGTTTATATAAGTGGTTAGGTGTAGATAAAAATCCAAGGGTTCTGCCGTCAAGCGAATATGGCTGAAAGCCATATAAGCCTGATTAATACTGGGAGCGTAGCTTTCTTAAAGCAAGCGAGCAGTGGAGTCCCACCTGACTCACATTTTTCTCCCTCATCTTCCTTCTACCTGCTCTACTTGAGCCAAATCATAAATCAAAAAACTACCCACTTTGGCTTTAATTTTATAATTCGCCAATAAATCATAAAGTCTAACTGTTTGTTCAACTCCTGCTTCATTTTCTATTAACATGGGTAAGTTCAATTTGGTAGCACTCACTGCTAGCAAATCTCGTTGTTCAAAAGTTTGATTAAGATCTAAATTATCAATGCCATAAATCGCTATGGGTAAGGGAGTATGAGCCAAAACTGAGATATTTTCAACATTTTCATTTTTACTCCAGCTACTTAATCTTTTCAAATCCTGACCCCAATCTAAATTGGCATCAATTAATGTAGCATACTTATTGCCCAACAAACTACTAAAGACATTAGTGCTAGCAAAAAAATAAGGAAATCTCATCACTCCCAATAAAATATAAAAAACTAACAGCATCTTAATAATTTGTGTATTTTTAATCCAATCAAAAGTTGTGGCAATTAGGATAACTCCAAAAGCAGTGATGGGTAATAAAATTCTCATCCCAAAAGCTAAACTGGAATTTATGACTAGTAAAAAATAAAGTGTTATCGTGATCAAAATAAAATTTAGTTTTTGATTGTTAAACTTATTTTTAGCCAGTAAATAAACAGCAATAAAAAATAAAATTAAATAAAGCTCGGCGCTTTTTACCAAAAAAGTTACAGGATAAAACCACCACCAATTAAACTGACTCACTTTGCCAGCCAAAAATTGCAACTGTCCAACAAACTCATGATGATTAATTAGTTTTAAGCCATAACGATAATAATAGGGCAAAGGCAAAAAATTAATTAGCTCATTTATTTTTTCCGACTTCACTTGCGTCATCACGGCTTGCACAGCAGGTAATTCTTCCCAAATAAAGTTAGGACTTCCAAACGGCAAGTAAAACAGCCATACCACACCCCAAGCCACTACAACCATCGCCATTAAACTTAATAAGATTCTGGAGAGCTTAACCTGTTTAATAAAGATTAAACTGGCGAAAAAAATTATAGGTAAAATAAAAACAGCTGAATATTTAGTTAATAAAGCTAAGCCAAAAAAAATTCCGGCTAAGATTAAATTATGCCCACCTTTTTTAAATAAATATCTTAAATAATATGACAGTAAACCCAGCCAAAAGTTTAACAAAGGCAGGTCGGTTGTCACCAATGGTCCATTAGCCAAAACATTAAACTCAAAGGCAAACAAAATAGCAGCGATCAAACCTTTTTTTTCACTCTTGGAAATATCTACAGTTAACTGATAAACAAAAAAAATACATAATAAAGCTAAAGCCAATGAAGGCATGCGTGCTATTAGTAATAATTTAGTCGGATCATTATTAGCAAATAAAAGACTGCCTAACTCGTAAACAACATTGGTATGAGGATCTTGCAGTTCTGACTCTGAAATAGCAAAATTCAAAGCAGGATAAAATAACTGCAATGATAAACCAGATAAAAATTTCAAAATGGGAGGGTGTTCAGAGTTCAACCGTAAATCAGCCAATTTAGTATAAGTCAAACCAGCAACTATATGAGCTGGCTCATCATAAGTGGGAGCATCAGTTAGAGTTGTCAGCACCATGATCAACATTGCTGATAACATGATTAAACCTAACCATAGTTTAGACCTTCTCATCTCTAAAATTGTACAGAGGTTTTAACAAAACAGCAATGCGGTTAAACTTCAAAATCTATCAAGCAATGATATAATAAACTTTCAAGACTGCTTAGCTCAGTTGGTTAGAGCGCTTCGTTTACATCGAAGAGGTCATAGGTTCGAGTCCCATAGCAGTCACGTTTTCAGGTGGCGGATAATAAAGTTGAGTGTTAAAATAAAACTCTGATCAACAGAACATATAGCCAAGCTAGCCAAGTTGGTCACGGCACATGTCTGAAAAACATGGGATCTTGGTTCGATTCCAAGGCTTGGCACATAAACATTAACATAGAATATTGATTACGCGAGAATAGCTCAGTTGGCTAGAGCGTCTCCTTGCCAAGGAGAAGGTCGCGGGTTCGAGTCCCGTTTCTCGCTCACTAATTTCTACCCGCTCTGCGGGGAGAAGTTTGTGAAGGAACACCTGTAAGAACACGCGAAGCGGGCTAACCAAGTTGGTGAGTGCGCAACCTTGGCGCCGAACCGACCTGGCTGTACCCGAAACGAACAGAGTGAGTGGAAGGTGAACCAGTCCCGTTTCTCGCTCACTAATTTTTAACTAATTTTTATTAGGCTCTAGATTTCATTTTCTTTCCTCTCCCTTTTTTGTACTCTTCATTGCAACTGTGTTACACTAATTACTGTTTCTATATATTACTAACTATATTAACCATCATGATTTATGACGTCGCTATTGTCGGGGCTGGACCCGCAGGACTATTTGCCGCTTATGAGTTAGTAAAAAATCCAAAACACAAACGTAAAATCATTATTATAGAAAAAGGTAAATCGATTGAAACCAGAACTCCTAAAGAGACTATGTGCGGAGTAGGGGGTGCAGGTACTTTTTCCGATGGTAAACTTCATTTTACTCCTGTTTTATCGCATGAAAAAATTTTAGATGTAGTGGACCGGGATGTTTACATAGACAACATAAACTATGTAGACCAACTATTTACTAAATTTGGCGTCACTGCTGCTTATACTCCTGACAACCTAGATGAAGCTCAAAAGCTGGTAGAGTTCTGTCAAAGAAAGGGTGTCAAGCTCTATATTAGAAAATGTCGACATGTTGGTAGTGATCATTTACCTAAAGTCATTGCTAAAATGACTAAATTTCTTAAAAAAAATGGGG
>CAZTBN010000044.1:0-5418 GCA_964611955.1 uncultured Pseudomonadales bacterium
CTTAAATTGCTGATAATCTCTAATGTATTCGTCTTCATTATAAAATTCATTAGCCAGCACCATTAACACACAATCAGGAGTAAACTCAGACATTTCTCGCCAAATATTTTCACCAATAAAAAGACCTTGCTCTGGAGAATTAAGTTTAATTACTTTTTTAATTTTTCCATCGTCCAAAAGAAATTTGCATGCACCACGAACACAAACTACGACTTGATTTAACTTAGGATGAGAATGTCTACCTCTGATTGCATCAGTTTTAGTACCATAAATATAATACACTCGCTTAATATTGAAAGGAATATTTCTATTTTCTTCTAAGGAAATTAAATTACCCAGCTCGTCTCCCATTACCTTAAAGGTTAATAACTGATAATTCATAGTTATCCTTTCATAAGTCAGTTAAATATTTTTGGCAGACGGTTTTTGTATCACCCTGAACAATTAAATTACTATGATTAATGTAAATCGCTTTATTGCAAAAAGATTTAATTTGCTCTAAATTATGAGAAACAAAAATAATGGTCACTCCATTTTTTTTAAATTCTTCCATTTTGGCAAAACACTTGGCTTGGAAAGCATCATCCCCAACAGCCAAAATTTCATCAACGATTAATATTTCCGGATTAACGTGAATAGCAATAGCAAAAGCCAATCTCATATACATTCCTGAGGAATAATGTTTCACTGGCTGATCAATAAACTCACTCATCTCAGAAAAATCAACAATGCTCTGAAAATTTTTTTCAATTTCTTTTCTGCTCAATCCTAAAATTGCGCCATTAAGATAAATATTTTCACGACCAGTTAGTTCTGGATGCATGCCTGCGCCCAACTCAATTAGAGGCGAAATTTTGCCATGAACACTGATTTTCCCAGAAGTTGGCGACATCACTCCAGCGATTAATTTAAGAATAGTTGATTTTCCCGATCCATTGGGACCAACAATACCAACACAATCACCTTGTTCTATAGCAAAGCTAATGTCATTTAAAGCAATAAAACCTTTGCTAGTTTCTTCACCTTTGAGCAGGGCAGGTAAAAATTCCTTAAAAGTCTTTTGACTTTGAAAAGAAAATTTTTTAGTAACTCGATCAAATTTAATAACTGGATTGTGCATAATTAAATATTATCAGCAAATATGTTTTCTCTGGATTTAAAATAACTAAAGCCTGCTATAAGGACTAAAATTGCCAAAGTTAAAGCTATGCTTAAACTTAATAAATTGGGTGTTCCACCTGCTAGAATGGCCTCTCGATAAGCATTGACAATTACTGCCATGGGGTTTAATTGAAATAAAATCTTGTATTTTTCAGGCACTAAATCAGCTGGAAAAACGACTGGGGTTAAATATAACCACAAAGTTAATAATAAAGTTAATAAATATTGAATATCACGGTAAAGCAAATTAGCTGCAGCGAAAAAAAGTGATAGCCCTAAAGTAAAAATTTGTTGAATTAAAAAAATCGGAATTACCCATAAAATATTGAAATTAATGGGAATTTGATAAATTACCATATAAACAACTAGGATTGTAAGTGCTAAGGAAAAATCAACAATCTTGGCAATAATGGTTGCTAAAACTAAAATAGTACGAGGAAAATAAACCTTGGTAATTAAAGAGGCGGAACTAATTAAAGAGCCACAGGCAGAACTTAAAGAGTTAGCAAAAAGACTCCAGGGCAATAATGCCACAAATAAGAAAATAGAATAAGGAATGTTGTCGGTCGCATTAGTAGGAATGCGTAAAATTATAGAAAAGGCAAAACTCATCACCAACATCTGAGCTAAAGGGTTTAAAATAATCCAAAAATAACCTAGAATTGACTGCTTATATCGAGCCTTAACCTCACGATTAACCATCTGGCCGAGTAATTCGCGCCATCTGTAAATATCTTTAATTTCTTTAACTAGAGCGATCATGATTTTTATTGTATAACATTACAGTTTAATTTAAACTGTCTTCTCAAAAATTAAATTTTACACGGATTTTTCACTAACTCCAAATATTTTTCTGAGATAGGGAATTTTCTGGACAATAGCTACCACAACTGTTGAAAATGCCAAAATGACTGCGGTGCGATAAAGATAATAAAACCATAACGGTAATGATGTTAAATGAATAGCCAAATTGAAAAAGTGATCAATGCGGTCAATCACAAAAGGATGTACTAAATAAATTCCAAAACTAAGATTAGAAAATAATATCAACCATGAACTAGTAATCTTTGATTGAAAAAATTTAGGTAAAATTACTTGAATATTATTCAACAAAATAAATACAAAACTAGCTAGTAAAATGGCAAAAATAGTAAAAGGTTGCCAAAAGAAATTTCCTCCAGCTGGAGTCCAAAACACAGTCAAGTCCTGATTAAAAGCTAAAGTATTGTAATAAGTAGCAACCGAGACAATCCCTACTATAATTAACGACACCAAGAAAACAAACCACCACTGTTTCAAACTTATTTTGAGTTTCGCTAAATAATACCCTAGCAAAAAATAAGCTAAAAATGGTATAGCGATAAAAAAAATATTGGTAGCATTGTAAAGTTTAAAAACAAAAAAAGTTAAGGATTGATACAGTAAAGATAACGAAACAATCACTGCCAAAGATTGATACTGTTTACTTTGATTTTTAATGAGATTTTTTTTAATTATGGGTGCTAGCAGATACAAGCCAATAATAACAGGTAAAAAATACAGATGGCCAATATTAGCCTTAAAAAAATTAATTACTAAAGCTTGGATTGTGGAAAAAGTGATGATTGTTTGCGCCTGCCAACTATTCCAAAAACTATAAAAAAGCCACCAAAAGATTAAAGGAACCAGGAATTTTTTAATAATTTTGGAGCTTAAATATTGAGAGGTTAAATTTTCTTTATTTAAAATCAAGGCTCCAGACAACATCACAAATAACGGCACACTAATCATCACTAACGAATGAATGGTATTGGCAAACCACCAAGAAATACCTCCTAAATAATTAGTAGTCGAGCTGGTAATATTTTCCGTATGAGTGGCGACAACTGCTACGATAGCAAAAACTCTAATCAGATCATAACTTAAAATACGTTTTTTCATGATGGTAGTAGACAATATTTAGCCAAAGCTAGTGATAATAGCACAGACTTTCTTCACCTAATATTCCAAAGTCCAGCTCACACCCATATCCATGGAACAAGTATTGAGCTCAACTATTTCTCCTTTGGTCATCACAAAATTTTGCAGACCGCAACCGCGCAAATTCATCCCCTTAGCCTTTAACCCCTCTCCTTGCTTCAAGGATAAACCATCAATCTGTAAATGAATACTATTGTCATCAACATTAATGATTTCAAGCTCATATAGATCCTTGTCGTATAATCCTATTAACTCAATTTTTTCACCTTTTTTTGGAATCACTTCCATTACTGTGTCTTCTGGCTGTTGTTTTGACCAGCCAGTCCAAGGAGATTTAGTGATCCGCAATAAACCATCATTTAGATTTGAGTCATTACTTTTGATAGCACTAGTCATAATAAGTCCTATTAGGATAATTAATAAAACAATTTTTAACAAGTTTTTTTTAAAAAATTTACCAAGTTGATAATTTTTAGCTACTTTATTTTTTTTGGGCATATTGAGCAAGCATAATTAATAATTTAATCGTTAATCGGCAATAATAACTGTTCTTGTTCGATCATCTGTGCTCGAGCCACATCCACATCCATAACTTGAACCTGGGTATGAACCCCAGAAAAACCTTTAAACTGTTTGGTGTAAGGAATTTCTTCGGTTGGGCTGGCCACATAAAGCAGGTTATGAACAGTTTCTTCAGCCAGAAAAACTTGACCTTTCTTATACGCAAACACAAATTTACCCAATCTAATCGGATGCTGAAAACCAGACGCCTCAACTTCTGGCAGCTCAACATTGGCCAAATACCAGGCTGGATCATATTTCGCTAGATAAGCTAAGAAAATGTGAACATCACTAAAATCACTGCTAATATAAATCGTGTCATAATTTTCATACTCTGCTAATAAATATTCGCCCACTTCTGGACCCATGGGGAAAAAATAGGCTTGATACTGTCTAGGGTAAATAAATAAATAATGAATTAAATAATGCACTGTTAAAAAACAAAATAGTCCCAAAATTGCTAAACCTGCATAAAGTTTCGCAGTTTTATTTTTAATCGTTAACCACAGTTGCCCAAAACCATAAACCGTAAAAATAATCACAAAGGGTAGTAAAGCACTCCCTCTCACAATTTGCGGAGGTCCTGCTAAAGCTGAGGGCACCGGAGCGATTAAAAAACCTAGCTTGATTAAATTAGAAAAATGATCAGGTCTTCTAAACCAATAGATTAAACCAATTAAATAAAATGGCACTAAAACCCAGACCAACTCTCCAAAATTAGGATCGTTTAAATATTCCAGACTATCGCCCTTAATAAACAAAAATGTAGGTAACAGAAACTGCAGATAATTTTTAACAAAGTTTTCTAAATAAACTTGCGGTTTATTAAAAACTAAAGGACAAATTTTAGCTAATATTTGCTGATCAACTAAATAGCAATAGGCTCTGCGTTCATTAATTTGGGCTGCTACTCCCTGATCAGAAAAAATTGAAACCTGGGAAAATCTAGCTGTCCCAGACTGTCCAAAAATAAGAGACACAATTGGTAAAATCATGAAAGAAAAAACAAGCAAGGAAATAACTATTTTCTTTTTTGCCAGTTTATAAAAAAATGACAAAATTATAACTGCCAGCCACATCACCGCCACAATCACACGAAAAGAAACATAAGTGTAAAATGCCATGGCCCAACTTAAGCCCATTAAGATTGACCAAAACCACCAGTGATTTTTCTTTTTAACTTTAAAAATAGTTTTTTGATTCGTAACAGAATTAATGAAAAATATCATGCCCCACAAAAAAAATGCTAGAGCTAGATTGGATTCCAATGCCATTCGGGAAAGATGGATGCTCCAGGGTGAAAAAGCAGTAATTACACTAGCAACTAAGCCTAGGCCATCATTTTTAGTCAATTTTTTCACTAGCATAAACATGCCCAACACAATCAGAGTGCCAGCCATGACTGAAGGCAACTTAACTGCATAATTATTTAAGCCCAATAGTTTAACAAAAGGTACGGTTGCATAAATATAACCTGGCAATTTCCAATCACCAAAAGCTTTAAAAGCTAATGGCCAGCTCACTCCCCACTCATCTTTACCCGAAACACTAATGGCATAGGCGTTATAACCAATACTCATTTCGTCTTGCGTTAATCGCAGTTCATTCAAACCATATAATCTAATAAAAAGAGCCAGAGCCAGAATTAACACTAGCAACAGTCTAATCACTATTTTTTGATGAAAAAGTTGATCAATTTTAACAGCAAACTGCATATCTATCATAATATGAGATAAG
>CAZTBN010000045.1:0-5328 GCA_964611955.1 uncultured Pseudomonadales bacterium
GCGGAGCAAAAGAAACCCCGCAGCAACGCAGTGCACTGCGGGGAGTACGTCATTTAATTATAACTTAACTAGTAGTGACTGCGTATTTTTTTAGATAATTGCGATGTTGTTTGTAATCTGGATCATAGTGAGCCACGCAAGACCAAAACTGATGAGAATGATTGTGATGAGTTAAGTGAGCTAATTCATGAATAATGACATAATCGATAATTTCAGGAGGATAATGAACCAATTTCCAGTTCAAGTTCAAATTATCTTGACTACTGCAACTCCCCCATCTTGTTTTTTGATTTCGAAGAGTTAGTTTTTGGTAACTAACACTCATTTTTGTAGCCAGCAGTTTGGTTTTTTTCTGAAGATAGACCCTAGCTGTTTTTTTGACAAACATATCAAGTTCTGACTTAATTAGTTGTTTTAGTTTGCGAGTATCTTGATCTAGAAAGTTTAAAATAATGGTTTTATCTTTAATGATAATGCCTAAGGGAAAACTAGTGTCGCAAATGATTTTTTTTTGATAAATAGTTCCGAAAAGACAAATAGTTGCTTCTGATTCAATAACATGTTGTTTTTGTTTGAGTTTATTCAGTTGAGTTTCAATCCAAAAACTTTGCTTATCAATCAACTGTTCAATAAATTTGGCTGAGGTTCGCTTAGGAGCTACAACAATCACTTGATCAGGTGGTTCAATCCTGATGGAAACTCTCTTAGCTCGTGAAGAAAAGCGAATGTCATAGTGCATCAAGTTTTAAGATATTGTAAAATAAGGACAATTGCAAATTGATCTTATTGTTTTGCAAATAATTTTACGCCGAAGTGGCGGAATTGGCAGACGCGCACGGTTTAGGACCGTGTGGAAGAAATTCCTTGGAGGTTCAAGTCCTCTCTTCGGCACATATTAAAAATAGGCTTCAGCCTATTTTTAATATGTATTGTGGATGCACTTGAACCGTAGGTGAAAGTCTGCACATCAAGTGAAACTTGAGAAATGTATCCAGACGCGAAGCAGTCTGGGATGCGCACATCAAGTGAAACTTGAGAAATGTATCCAGACGCGAAGCAGTCTGGGATACGACTCTTCGACATCAATTATAATAGGCTTCAGCCTATTTTTAATATGTATTGTGGATGCACTTAAACCGTAGGTGAAAGCATTGATAGGATTTGATATTAATAGTATGATTCGAATTATATTATTAATTATTTGTAAATATGCGCATTGAACAAGGTCCAACATCAGAAATGACACAAGCTATATATGATCGAGCACTCGGGCGCCGTTTATTAAAATTGAGGTGGGTAGAAGATATCGAAGAAGATTGGTTAAAAGCAATTGTTCGAAATACTTCAATCACAGAATTAGTTAATCTGTATATACTAGCATTGCCAGGGGCTGATAGAGATGAGGTTGAAAGCCTCATGACATCATGGCAAACAAGATTGCAAGGCGAAGTTGAATAAGGTCATTAATACTTATATCTCTTTTTTTTAACAAAAAAAACTCGAGTTTATTCGAGTTTTTTTGTCTCAGAACGTATCTCCCGGTGAGGAGAACCTTCTGAGGTATATATTACTATATAGAATTATTATAAGATTGTCAATACCCACACTATTGCTATCAAATTATATCATAATTATCGAAAAGATATCAATGTTGATTGTCCTATAATTATTCTGACTTTACGTATTCTAGGACATTAGTATCAGTCTTTTTCTCGATGCCCATGTTTCTATCGTCATACTTCATCTCTGCCATCCACTGATTAACAGAATTGGTCCACTTATCTACACTAGCTGTATATTTACTAGCTATAGCAGAAACTTGAATTCTACCCTGTTCAACATAGTTGGCTCGCAGTTCCTTGGCAGCTCGTTCAAAACCAGCTTCATAACTATCAAACCCAAGCGTTCCTTTGGCATGAATGCCAAATCCTAAACAGTTGTAGGTACCCTCTGGAATATTTTTGCACAGATTGCTCTCCTCCATCATAATGGCTGGTAAAAATCTAAAATCTAACTCATATTTATCAGCAATATCTACTAAAACTTGGCCATAGTGATCATAGGGTTTGAGTGGAGAATTATATTTAGCTAAAAAATTGGCCACAATGGCTGCTCTTCCATCTGCCAATTCAACAGAACTTTCCATTCCCTTTACTTCTCCTTGAGGGACAGCACTATCAAGGGCAATCTTAGCTAAAGCTTCTTCTTGAACTAAAGTTTGAGACTTAGACTCAAAAGCTAGAGATTTCATTATAATAGCGCTAGTTAAAATAGTAGCGCTGGTAATCATAAGCCACAGTAGTGCTTGCCAAAGTTTTTTCATTATTACTCTAAATTGTTATAATACTCAAGAAATAGTATATCACGCTAATATCAACGGTGAATAAATGGTATCCTATAGCTTAATCATATAAACAACAATGTTCAAGATCAAAAAAATTATATTATTGAGTTTATCTTTGACCTTATTGTGTTTAGTGTTTCACAACTTGGCTGTTTTAGTGCAAGCAATGGAAGGTAAAATTATGGGGGTACATATTCTTTCACCAGGTGATTTAGACAATGCTCGTCGGTTGTTCACAGATGAAGAAATTAAAGATGATTGGCATTTTTTAACCATTCCTTTGGCTTTAAAAGATTTAGATGATTTACCGCTGTGGCAAGAATTTTTTAAAGATTGCCAACAATTTCAATTTATTCCCCTGGTGCGTTTAGCTACCAGAGCAGAAAATGGAGTGTGGCAACGTCCTAACCGGTTTGAGGTAGTTAAACTGTTTAAATTTATGGATCAGCTGGATTGGCCCACTGATCAAAGACATGTCATTATTTTTAATGAAGTTAATCATGCTAATGAATGGGGCGGTCAAGTTGATCCCATTTCTTATGCGCAAACCTTAGAGTTTGCAGCTAGCTGGGCTAACACCGAATCTGCTAATTATGTTGTGTTACCCGCTGCTATGGATTTAGCAGCGCCTAATTCTAGAAACACTATGGAAGCTTTTAATTATTTAACACAAATGCTGGATTATAATTCTTTAATTTTTAATGAGATTGATGTTTGGAATTCTCATTCTTATCCTAATCCTGGTTTTTCTTCCAGTCCTACTCGTACCAGTCAAAATTCTTTGAGCGGATTTGAGTATGAACTTAACTTTATTAAGAAAAAAACAGGCAAAGATTTTAATGTGATTATTACTGAAACCGGTTGGGTTGATAATCAATACACCAGGCCTTGGCTGAAAAGTTATTATTTATATGCTATGCAACACGTCTGGTCTCATCCAAAAATTATTGGCGTAACGCCTTTTTTATTGCAGGGATCTCCTGGTCAATTTTCTCAATTTAGTTTTTTTGATGAAAATAATCAGCCCACCTTGATGTTTGAAGCTTATCAAGAGGGAGTAAAAGGTGCTACTACTCAACAGGAAGCTGAATAGTGTTAATAGGTCTTTGATTAGCTGATAAAACTCATACTAACGATTTAAGTCAAAATTTGGTTTAATGAGATTAGTATGGTTATTTTATTCCATTTTATAATTTTGATCGTGGCTTTGGCTTTTACCAGCATTGCTTCTAATTTTGTGGTTAAAGCGGCTTTAACTGTTGCTAAAAGATTAGGTTGGTCGCAAGATTTAACTGGTTTAACCATTATTTCCCTTGGCGTTAAATTACCGGAAATCATCATTATTTTTTCTGGAGCTTTAAAACAATTTCAAGGAGAAGAAGTGACTCAATTAGTCATGGGTAACATTGTCGGTTCGAATATGAGTCAAATTAGCCTAGTGATGGGATTGACAGGTCTTTTTCAAACCATTAAGGTTAAAAAGTCAGAAGTAATGAGCAATGGCTTGATGTTGATAGCAAGTAGTTTTCTGTTTTTTATTTTTGCTTTAAACGGCACTATTTCTCAATTAGAGGGTGTAATTTTATTGCTTATTTATGCTGTTTTTGTTGTGACATTAAAAAAGACGACTTGCTCTAATTTACCAAAAACAGTGGCTCAGAAGTTTTCATTTAAGAAAAATTTAAGATCAATTGCGAAATTAATGGTGGGCATGATCGTGATTGCAATCAGCTCAAACTCAATAGTGAATGAAAGTGCGCTATTGGCTGATTTATTAAACCTTAATCAACTGATTGTAGGTTTATTTGTGATTGGTATTGGCGTCAGTTTACCAGAATTAATAATAGCTATCTCAGCTTTAAAACAAGGTCTGTCTGATTTATCAGTGGGGAGTATGCTAAGAGGGAATATTGTGGTGATTTTAGTTGGTCTAGGCATAACTAGTTTATTAGAGGGTTGGAGCATTCCTCGCAATATTGCCACCTTTGATCTAGCCTACTTATTGTTAACTACTGTGGTGGTGGTATTATTCTTGCTGACTAAGAAAAAATTAGAGAAAAAGGAATCAGTTTTAATTTTGGCTTTGTATGGCATCTTTGTTGTGTTAAAATCATTGGGATTTTAATTAAATTTATTATTTATTGAGAAAGTTAACTATGGGAAAAGTAAAAGCAGGTAATATCGAGTTAGGCATGTTCATCATGCACTGTGGCCAACCACACAAAGTGATGAAAAAAAAGTTTGTTTCTCCGGGAAAAGGTTCAGCCTTTACTCGCACTAAGTTGGAAAATCTTATTACTGGTGGCTATGTGGATCATGTTTTTAAATCTCATGACACTGTTGAGTCGATTGAAGTTGATTCTAAAGAAATGCAGTTTTTGTATGTGAGTGGAGATCAAGTAGTGTTTATGGATCCACAAAGCTATGAACAGGTTGAGATTTCTAAAACAGTTTTAGGAGATAAAATTTATTATCTCGTGCCAGAAATTAAAGCTTATATTGTTTTTTATCAAAATGAACCTCTAACTATTAATCTGCCTCCTAAAATTTCTATGGAAGTGACTGAGGCTGAAGATGCAGTGGCTGGAGATAGAAGTAGTGCTGGCACTAAACCAGTGACCATGGAAACCGGTCTCATTGTTCAAGTCCCTTTATTTATCAAAAAAGGAGAAAGACTGATTATTGATACGGTAGAGGGAAAATATGCTTCCAGAGGGTAAACAAATAAACGGTAGTTTTTTAAAAAGTTGCCTGCTATAATATCTTGTTGTTAAATTTTTTTGATTATAATCGACCTTGTATAAGGGTCCGTAGCTCAGGTGGTTAGAGCGACAGCCTTTTAAGCTGTGCGTCGTGGGTTCGACTCCCACCGGACTCACCAGAAAAAGTTAATTTTTTTAAAAAACCAGCGCTAAAGCTGGTTTTTTTATTACTACCGCTTCAGAAAACCCTATGCCAGTGCCGGCGCGGGTACAGGAGCGCCA
>CAZTBN010000046.1:0-5051 GCA_964611955.1 uncultured Pseudomonadales bacterium
AAACCTTAACCCAGGCAGAGTTGGCTTTGCTGCCAGCCGTTCCTTCAGGAGAAGTGAAAAATATTTATCAAGGTGAGCTAAAGAAAAGTCATGTTCAGCGCATTGCTGGCTTGGAAGATGGGGCAGTCTATATCATTACAGTCAGAGGCACTGATGAGTTTGGCCACGAAGTGATTTCAGATCCAATTAGATATGTGACTGGCGCTGATACTAGACCGCCACAAATTAGCAATTTAATTATTGAAACTCCTATTTCTGGGTCTGGTGCTGAGGCTAAAGCCTCCATTATTGTTTCTTGGGAAACTGATGAGCCTGCTTTTGGCCAAGTTCGTTGGGGCATTGGCTCTGGCACAGAGTATGCCAACTCCACTGAAAAGAGTAGTGAGCCAACTACTAAACACGTGATGGTGTTGCGAGATTTGGCTACTACCCAAGCTTATCATCTGCAGGTTGAGGTTACTGATACGGCTAATAATGTGACCACCAGCGATGATATGGTGATTGTGACGCCAACTGCTCAACAAGCAGCTTTTGATATTGTCTTAAAGAATTTAGAAGAAGTTTTTGGATTTTTAAAATGGTAAACATAACATTTTTAACAATTAGTACAAAAAAAGTGCTACATGACAGCTAAAAAGAGTAAACGCCAGCCTAAGAATCAGAAACAAGCAGCTGCTTTGACTACTAATATTAAGGAAGTGTCAATTAATATTCAGGAGATTGAAAAGCGCTTGCCTGCTAAAAAATCTCGTTCTCATCATGTTTTGGTCAAATTAGACAAAGTGTACAAAAGTTTTACGGTTGGTAACCAAAAGATTGAGGTTTTAAAAGGAGTGGACCTGAATTTATATTCTGGTGAGTTTATTATTGTTTATGGTCCTTCTGGTTGCGGTAAAAGTACTTTTTTACATACTGTTTTAGGTTTGGAGCCACCCACCACAGGCAAAGTTTATTTAAGAGGTCAAGATTTATATGCTTTAAAGCCAGATGAGTTAACCAACTATCGCAGGCAAAAAATTGGTATGGTTTTCCAGCAAGCCAACTGGATTAAGTCTTTGTGTGTTTGGCAAAATATTGCTTATCCTTTATGGCTAGATGGACAAGATGAAAAAACAGCGCAAGCCATGGCGCTTAAATCTTTAGCAGAAGTAGAGATGACTGCTTTTGCTGATTATCATCCGCTGGAGTTATCAGGAGGTCAGCAACAGCGCATTGCTTTGGCAAGAGCGTTATCGATCGAGCCTTATATTATTATTGCTGACGAACCTACTGGTAATCTCGATTCCAGTTCTGGAGCTGATTTAATGGTGTTATTGGCTAAATTGAATAGAGTAGATCGCAGAATGATTTTAATGGTGACTCACGATATTGGCTTTTTACCCTTAGCCACTCGTAAAATTGGCATGAAGGATGGCTTAGTTATTATTGATGAAACCGATATTTAAAAAAGAATAAATAATATACTCTAATTTTTAAGGCTAAACTTAACTACGACACTGATTAAAAAATGAATAAAACATCTAAACCTAAACACCAGATTAAACGATTACATCTCAAGATTCGTAATCTTGATGAGGTGCCCATGTTACAAGTTGACAGTTATAATTTGCAACAGGCTAGAGAGCTAATGTTGGCCCAGTTGCATTTTTCTAGAGTCTTAAAAAATAATAATTTCATAGCGCAACTGAAATTTTTACTTGGTTTTGTGAGCAAAAGAATACTAGTCAGTTTATTTGCCTTAGTCAAACTATTTTTTGCTAGACCCACTATTTGGGTGAATGTCAGAATTGAACAGTTTGGTGCGGACGTGATTGCTTTGGCTAAATTAAGTTATCAGAAAATAAAACAAAAAGTTCGAGATGTAATTTTCACAGCTCAGGAAGGTCATTTAAGTTATTATTTTTTATTCAAGTTAGGCATAAAAAACTTAATTTATTCTAAGTCAAAAACTTTAGTTACTACTGGAGCGATTGCTTTGGGTTCAGGAGCAATTGTGTTTTTAGTCTCGTTTGCTTATGGTTTGCAAGAAATTGTGACCGGGAGACTGATTTTTCCTAATGCGACCAGAATTGCCGATGTGCAAAGTGCCACCACTGCCTTGGCTTTAGACAGAAAATCAGTTGCTGAAATTAGTGCTATTTCTGGAGTAGAAGCAGTAGTGCCAGCTATTAGTGCCGCAGGAACCTTAGAGTATAACAACTCCAAAACCGATGTAGTTGTGATTGCTGCCCAAAATGATTATTTAACCTATTCTAATTATCAACCCATTGTTGGAACTCTTTTTTCAGCAGAAGCCAATGAAAACTATGCTCAAAATCAAGAAAAAATTGATGAAATCCAAGATATTATTTCTCAAGCAGGAGAGGTATTAGGGACTGTTCAAGAAAATACCGAGATTCAGGTGGGTGATTTAATTGATGGCACTACTGTGCGTATCAGAATTAAAGATGATACTTATTTACCAGTGCGCTCGTCGCCAACTTTAGACGCCACCATTATTGGTTATGTGAGGGGTAGCATTATCAATAGTTATCAAGCTCAGGAAGTTTGGGGAGAAGTGTATCAATCTGCTGGGGCTACGGGTAGAGCCATGCTTGATGATCAGGGTAATTGGTTGGGAAAATGGGTTAAGGCAATAGTACCGTTGTATCAAGAACAGGCTCCTACAGTTTATGTTTCTTTGACTAAAGACAATGGGGAACAGCTGATCACAGAGGGATATTTACCTCAAGTAGATCTTCATCTTTTATCTCCAGAGGAAATTATTATTGAGACTCAGCTAGATCAAATTTCTCAAGAGCAAGGTCGAGTCTTAGGCGATGCCACTGATTCTGCTAATGCCACTGATTCTGCAGAGACAACTGGAGATACTACCGATGATATCTTGACTATAATTTCTGCCACTAGCTCTGTGTCAACTAGTTCAGCTACTGCTAGCTCCAGCTTAGCTACTAGAGAAGAGGATTTAAGTGTTGCCGGTTTGTCAGAACTCTTAAAATCACAACAAGATCAAGAAGAAGAGCAACTTAAAACCAGTATGGCTGTGGTGGATGTGTCTAGGGTAGGTGGTAAAGAAATTTTGGTTTCCACTGGTTTGCTGCAAGTTTGGGATATTGAACCACAGGCAATTATTGGCCAAAACTTGAATCTGGAATATATTTTAAGCGGAGGCGTAATTTCTGGGCTAGCTGGCAAAGTGATCAGTAATTCAGTAAGCTATGTCGTGGTGGGTGTGATTCAAGATACTCGTTCGATTGTGATTGCTCCGTTGGGTGAAGTGGAAAGCATGGGCTCTGATCGTTTCACCTCGATTAAAGTTTTAGCAAAAGCAGACCAATTAATGACCAATATCAGGGCTCATGTTGAATCATTAGGTTTTACCACCCAAAGTTTAACCGATACTTTAATGCAGGTTAATAAACTCTTTTCAGTGATGAGATTTTTACTAGGGTTATTTGGCATGATTGCTTTAGTAGTTGCTATTTTTGGTATGTTTAACACCTTAACCATTTCTTTGCTAGAAAGAACTAGAGAAATTGGCGTGATGAAAACTTTGGGCACAGCTGATGCTGATGTTTTAAAATTATTTATGATTGAGTCATTTTTAATCGGCTGTGGCGGTGGCGTTTTGGGTATTGTGTTAGGTGCTGGTCTAGGTTTTTTAATTAACTTTTTCTTTAACATTTTTAAACCGCTGTCTAATGTTAATTTATTCTCTGCGCCACTGGGATTTATGGTTTTTATTTTATTATTATCTGTGGCTGTGGGTTTATTAACTGGTTTGTATCCATCTGGTAGAGCGAAAAAAATTAAGGCTTTGGATGCTTTGAGATATGAGTAATATTGTTTAATCTTTATATCTGTAAGTCAGCGTGAATAATGACTTTCTTATTTTCTTTTGACATTTGTTGCAATCTTTGTCATAATATCAATATTCCTCAAGGAACGTACCTTGTTCATCAATAGCTTCAGTAATCAATGAGAATTTTTTCTGACTTAATTATTTTTTAAATATCGCAGCTTTTACGTATCTTAATTTTATGCTTGCACATAAACCGCTGGTAAAAACAGTTGGCTAACAATTTTTCATCAACATTTTGTCAATTTATATCAATTAATTAATATTAAATATCACACCCATTATGGCTATCAGTAAAAGTTCCTCACCAGTTACTAAATCTGTTGCTACTCCCAAAGCAGCAATTAAGAAAATTACTACTGCTCCCACCATCGTCAAAGATCGTTTGGACTCTATTCCAGATGGAGATATGCCTACTGAAACCTTGGCTGGCGTGATTGAAACCACTAAAAATGGACATGGTATTTTGCGTGTTGGTTATGCTGGTGGTGATTTTGATGCCTATGTGTCAACCTCACAAATGCGCCGTTTTTATTTAAGACCGGGCGATTTTGTTAAAGGTCCAGCACGAAAACCTAAAGAGAATGAACGCTTTTGGGGATTATTGCAAATTGATGAAGTTAACGGCGTGAATGCTGAAGAGTTTAGAAAGCTTGATCGTCCGCAATTTATGAAGTTAACTCCAGTTTATCCTGATAAACAGATCAAACTGGAAGCAGGTAAAGAACCCATGTCTTTGCGCATCATTGACATGGTAGCTCCGATTGGTCGAGGACAGCGTAGTTTAATCGTATCTCCGCCCAAAGCTGGTAAAACTATTTTATTAAAAAATATTGCTTCAGGCGTAGCCACTAATTGTCCTGACATTCATATTATGGCTGTTTTAGTTGGTGAGCGTCCTGAAGAAGTGACTGATATTCGCAGACACATCGAAGAAATTACTAAAGGTAAAGGTGAAGTCGCTGCTAGCAATTTCGACGAGTCAGCAGAAGAACAGGTGAGTGTGGCTGAGTTGGCTTTGGAAAGAGCCAAGCGGTTGGTGGAAATGGGTCAAGATGTGTTAATTTTGCTAGATTCGATTACTCGTTTAGCTAGAGCTTATAACTTGGCCATGCCAACATCAGGCAGAACCTTGTCCGGTGGTTTTGATCCAGCAGCGTTATTTCCTCCTAAAAAATTTTTTGGAGCAGCT
>CAZTBN010000047.1:0-4793 GCA_964611955.1 uncultured Pseudomonadales bacterium
TGTTTGCCTAAATTTGCTAAACCAGCTGATAACTCTCCCTTCCCATGATGTTTTAAAGCTCTAATCGTAGCTACCAAGACAATAGCGCTTGGTTTTAGTTTACCCACTCGACATTTAATATCAACAAACTTTTCAGCTCCTAAATCAGAGCCAAAACCAGCCTCGGTCACGACAATGTCAGCTAATTTTAAAGCCATTTTAGTTGCCATGAGCGAGTTACAACCATGAGCAATATTAGCAAAAGGCCCACCATGAATAAAGGCAGGCGAACCAGCTAGAGTTTGCACTAAATTAGGCTTGATCACATCTTTTAATAGTACAGTCATAGCACCAGCCGCTTTTAAATCTTTGGCTGTGACTGGCTTACCTGAAAAAGTTTCAGCTACAATAATTTTTTCTAATCTTGATTTAAGCTCTGCTAAAGAACTGCTCAAACAGACTATTGCCATCACTTCTGAAGCGACTGTAATAATGAAGCCATCTTCGCGCACTTGACCATTGCCAGCACCTCGCCCAATCACGATCTGACGCAAGTTGCGATCACTGATATCTAAACAACGAGGCCAGCTAATTTTTTTCGGATTAATACCTAAACTATTACCGCTGTGAATGTGATTATCAATCACTGAAGCTAACAAATTATTAGCAGCACCAATAGCATGAATGTCTCCAGTAAAGTGAAGATTAATATCCTCCATCGGCAATACCTGAGCATTGCCGCCGCCAGCAGCTCCGCCCTTAATGCCAAAACATGGACCGAGCGAAGGTTCGCGCAAACAAATCATGGCTTTCTTGCCCATGCTCCATAAAGCTTGACCCAAACCAACTGTGGTGGTGGTTTTTCCCTCTCCAGCTGGAGTAGGAGTCATAGCAGTCACAAGCACCAACTTGCCATCTATTTTTTTATTTAATTCTGGCCAAATATCTAAACTAATTTTAGCTTTGTACTGGCCATAATATTCTAGATATTTTTCTTTAATGCCTATTTTTTTAGCAATATTAATAATTGGTTCGAGCTTGGCTGCTTGAGCAATGGCAATATCTGAGTTCATAAAAATATGGCTAATTAATAAGCGCTATTAAGCTATTAAGATGCAAATTGTGATTCTATTTAATTATTAATACTCGGCTGGAACAGGAAATTTCTTACATAAAGCTTTAATTTCCTGTTTTATCTGTTTAACCACTTTAGATCGGGCAATCAGTTCTGAACGTACTGGGCCTTTTTTTTCTTGCTCGCTTGTAATTTTTTGCTCTTTTTTAATGCGAGCAATATCATCAATAACCTCATTAATGGCATTACCAATCTGTTTCATTTCTTTAACGCCCATACCGCGAGAGGTAATTCCTGGCGTACCCAGTCTAATACCAGATGGATAAAAAGGCGTACTGGGATCATTAGGCACAGAGTTACGGTTTAAAACAATGTTGGCTGCCTCTAAAGCTTCAGCAGCTGTATTGCCCAAAACATTTTTATTAATTAAATCAATTAAAATCAAGTGAGTATTACTGCCTCCAGCTACCAAATTAAAATTATGTTTAAGTAAAATTTGAGCTAAAACCTGGCTGTTTTTGACCACTTGGGCAGCATACTTTTTAAAACGAGCAGTCTGAGCTTCCTTTAAGGCAACAGCAATGCCAGCAATAGCATTGATGTGAGGCCCGCCTTGCAAGCGAGGGAAAACTGCTTGATCAATTTTTTTAGCTAAATCTTTATCTTTTTTCAAACCTTTATCCGTAGTCATAATCATAGCGCCTCTTGGACCACGCAAAGTTTTATGAGTAGTAGTAGTCACGACGTGTACATAAGGCACTGGACTGGGATAAGCTCCTCCGGCCACTAAACCAGCTAAATGAGCAATATCAGCCATTAAGAAAGCATCAATTTTTTTAGCAATCTTAGCAAATCTAGCCCAATCTAATTGCAAAGGATAAGCAGTAATACCAGCAATAATCAAGTTGGGTTTTTCTTTGAGAGCCATTTTTTCAATAGCATCATAATCCATCTTGCCATCTTTGCCTAACTGATAAGAAACACTTTTAAAAAATATGCCTGAGACTGATACTTTAGAGCCATGAGTTAAATGTCCGCCATGGGCTAAATCTAGACCCATTAATTTATCACCGGGCTTTAACATAGCCACATAAGCAGCTAAATTCGCTGGAGAGCCAGACAAAGCTTGCACATTGGCATGAGCAACTCCAAAAACTTTTTTAGCACGTTCAATGGCCAAAGTTTCAATTTGATCCACAAACTCCTGTCCTTGATAATAGCGCTTAAAAGGATAGCCTTCAGCATATTTGTTCCCTAAGATCGAACCAACTGACTCTAGTACAGCTTGTGAAGTCATGTTTTCTGAAGGAATCATCATCAAGGTTTCTTGTTGACGTTTTGCCTCAGCTTTAATTAACTTAAAAATTTGCGGGTCAGTTTTTTTTAAATATTTCATAAACTTGCCTCCTGATTTAAATTAATAAATATAGTTAAAAAATAAAACTAAATAACAAAAAAACAACCCTGCGGTTGTTGTAAACTTTTAAAAAATAGCTAAAGAATGTAACAAAGTATTAAAAAAGCCAATCATTCTATATAAATTATACCTGAAATTATGATTTTGTTTAGTAGTGATTATAAAAAATAATTCCTTATCAACGTCAATGTATATAAATATTTAGATTCATTTATTTTTAAGTGGCAGTAATCTCAACAAAAGAGCTCAACAATATTTCGCTATAATAAAATTGTGAAAAAAGTTTTTAAACCAAAATTTAACTTCATTATTAATAAACTCTCTTCATTTTTAAATAATTATTTAATTTTTCTCATTGTTCTGCTCAACTTTATTTTTAAATGGCACAATATTGACAATTTTCCTTATGGGTTAGAGGGCGATGAAATTACTTGGAGTGTTAGTTCTTTATTAACCAAGTATTCCATTCCTCCTTCAAGTGTGGGGGTGTGGAGCTTAATTGAAAATCTAGCAAAAATTTTTCCTGTTTCCATTACCTTAAATCAAGTATCTTTTTATTTATTTGGGTATTCATTGTTTTCTCCCAGAAAAATGTTGGTCCTGATAAGTTCACTATCTTTAATCTTTTTTTACTTATTCTTACAAAAATTTATTTCAAAGAAAGCTGCTTTATTAACAGTTTTTTGGTACTCATTTTCTGCTTATTTTCTGGCCACTTCTAGCATTCCTTTGCAACATGGTTTTAATGCTGCTGTGCTAATGCCGGCTTTATTGTTTTTAGCTGAAATTAAAACTAATCTAGAAAAAAATAATCTTAAAAAAACAATTTTTTATTCTTTTCTCTCCAGTTTATTTATTTTACTATCTCTTTTCACCTATAACCTAACTTTTTTAATGCCTCTGGTTGGAATCGTTTGGATTTTCTTTCTGTTCATTGCTCTTCGAAAAAATCAATCACATTTCAAGCTTAAAAATTGGTTAATGATTTTTACAATTTATTGTTTTCCTTTTTTAATTTTCACCTCTGCTATTTATCAACTCATCCATACTGAGTTTCAAACTAGATCTTATGCTTTGGGTAATGCCATGTTTAATAATCAGCAAACTTTTAATAATTTTTTTAGCGAATTAATCAATAAGCTTGCTACAAATTGGCACACAATTTTTAATCAACTATTCACTCAGGGTAAAAATAGCTTCGGAGATATGCTTATTCCCTCTGGCTATAGTATCTTAGATTATCTGATTCTGCCCTTTTTTTTATTAGGTTTAGCAATTTCATTTACCAAACTAAAAAAATATGCTTTCTTAACCATTTGGTTTACTTTTGGCCTTTTAATTTACCATCTGATTTTTGGACTGAACTGTCCTCGCATGTGGGCAATCAGTTTTATCTTGTTATCCTCTTTTATTGGAGTAGGGATTGATTGGGCGTTGCAATTTTTTAGCAAAAAAAAATATGTGAAGTTCATTGGCACTTTCATTACTTTTTTAATAATTCTATTATCAATTAACCTCAATGTTCAAAAATATTTTGAGCTAACTACCAAGCAAACCTCATTCAGAGTTAATTATCGAGAGATCAATAATCTGATCAGCACCTTCGAGTACAATCAATTTTTTAATACTCTGTATATTTCAACTCATCTTGATGATTTTAATATCCATATTAGCTTTAACTTCATAGCTAAATATCCAAATCAACTCGATTTTTTTCGAACTTTAGATAAAACAGAGTTAGGCTTAATCAAGCTTGAAACTCTGCAAAATATTGCTGAAGAAAGTGATTTCAAACAGTTTTTAACTCAATATCAATATCTTGTGGTTGAAAATCAACTAATTGATGATAAAAAAATTACCTGGTTAGATCAATTACCATTAAACTTAATTAATCAATCACAATATTTTTCTTATTATGTAATAGAGCAATAAGGTATCATTTTCAATGATTCAAACTCAAAAACAAAAATTACGAAAAATAATGCTCACCAAAAGAAAGGCGTTGTCTGCTGCTCAAGTTAGAGCGCAATCAGCGCAAATTATTAATCGACTAAAAACAGTGCTTGAATTTTTGCAAGCTGACTCATTTTTTATTTATGTCGCAGTTGGTAATGAAGTGGAAACTCAAGCACTAATTCAAGACTTATTAACCCAAAATAAAATCGTGACTGTTCCTAAAATTATTAATCAAACTGAAATGATCGCGGTACAAATTACTAAACTTGAACAGTTGATCAAAACGACTAAATTTTATGAGCCAAAAAATAGTAATGCTTATCAGGGAAAAATTGATGTTTGCATTACTCCGGGATTAGCTTTTAC
>CAZTBN010000048.1:0-4755 GCA_964611955.1 uncultured Pseudomonadales bacterium
CTCTTTTCTTCAGAACTAATAATCAAGATCGCTTAACCATTTTAAATAACGGCAATGTCGGTATCGGCACCACCACCCCAATCAGTGGCATACTCCATGTTGTGGGCAACACTTATTTAGACGGCACACTCACTACCACTGGTGCGATTACTGCTCCAACTTCAACTAATACTATTAATAGTTTGATTATTAATAGTGGAGCCTTATCAGGTATAACTGGTTATAGTCAAGCTAGTGGTAACTTTGCCTTCTCAGGAGGAGGTAACTTCTCTCTTGCTTCTAGTGGTTTAGATGTGACTACTGCAGGAGCTTTATCTAATATTACTACTCTATCTATGAATAACCAGTTAACCAATAGCTATGCTAATAGTGCTGCTCTTAACTTAACAGGCAATACATCAGGGATCACCTTTGGTGGTACTGGTACTAATCAAATTATTACTGGTGGTACTAATCACTTGGCATTAATGCCTGGTGGTAACTTAGGGATTGGGACTACTACTCCAGCACAAAAACTAACTGTTGTTGGTTTAGCCCAAGCCAATGGTTTTAGAACCACTGCTAGTAGCACTGACTACCATCACTTTACTCGCAACGGTGTTGGCACCGCGGTATACATTAATCAAGCTGATACAACTAGCCCAATCTTGCGCTTATCACGCAACAGCGAAACAGCTAATGCCAACGTTGTCTTTACAGTTGAAAACTTGGGTAATGTAGGTATTGGCACCAGTGCTCCAATTTATGGTATGTTAGAGGTTAAAGCCACTGCTGGTAATGCTAGCTCTGGTATTACACTCTATGATGGTTCAAGTGCTACTGCTCGCTCTTGGATTGGTTCGGGCGACTTATGGCATTTAACTAGAGGCACAACTGCCACTGCCGGCATCACCATTAACAGTGCTGGCAATATTGGTATCAGTACCACTGCACCTAACAAACAACTAGAAATTTCTGCTTCAAAAAACGCTACCTTAAGAATCGCCTCCACCTACAATGGTCAAGATTGGACTGGTGAGACCGATACATTTGGCCGCATTGAATTTTATTCCGCAGACTCTGGTGGAGCTGGAGCTGGGGTTAGATCTTCAATTAAATCTATTAGCGAAAACCAATATGGTTTAAAATCCGCTCTCTCTTTTTCCACTACCAGCGGTACTACCCTTGATGTTGAGGCGATGCGTATTAATTCAGAAGGCAATGTCGGTATTGGCACCACTACTCCCAATACTGCCAAATTATCAGTGATAGGTGGCAATGTTGGAATTGGCACGACTGCTCCAGCACATGAGTTAGATATTACTGGCAGTATGGGCGTTAGCTTTGCTGCTTATTTTGATCTAATTGGCCGAGGCAGTGAAGGCACCTGTAGCTCTGCTGCTGATGAAGGCAAAGTTTTATATGCCTACTCTACTGG
Source organism: uncultured Pseudomonadales bacterium (assembly GCA_964611955.1). Taxonomy (GTDB): domain Bacteria; phylum Patescibacteriota; class Microgenomatia; order UBA1400; family PJMF01; genus CAYVBW01. The sequence goes on from CAZTBN010000048.1 coordinate 1,418, forward strand.
CTCTGGTTATTCCACTGACTTTTACATCTGTCGCAAAGTGGGAGAGACTTCTTTTGCTTGGGCTAATATGATTGATGGTTCTGATAATCCAGGATCTGACTTAGCTGAGCTTATTTTAACCAGCGATACTAGTATTGAAGCTGGTGACGTTGTTGCCATTGATGAAAACAGCGACGTTTCTGTTACCAAAGCTGATAATCAACAATCTGCCATCGGTATTATTTCTACCCAACCAGGATATTTATTAGGAGTGAGTCAACCAGATAGCGATGATGGACTGCCTAAAAAATATACTGCTGAAGAACTGTTTAATATGGGTTATCGCCAACTAGCATTGTCTGGTCGTGTGCCAGTCAAAGTCATTTTGCAACCTGGTCAAAGCATTGCTCGCAATGATTATTTAGTCGCTTCTACTACCCCAGGTTTCGCTACCATTGCTAACTCTGCAGGTAAAACTTTGGGTAATACCTTAGAAACATTTAATCCAAGTGCTATGTCTTGTCCTACCATTGCCTCAATAAATGAGATTATCTGGCCAGAAGATGATGGTTCTAACTCTGCTAAACCATGTTATCAGTTGCCAGATGGCTCATTTGTAGGCAAAGTCATGATTTTCATTCAACCTACTTTTTATGATCCAGATGTTTATTTGACCGATACTGGCACTTTATCAGTTAATGCTGATATTGCATCCAACTATTACGAACTTAAAGATAATAACGGCCAAACTATTCAACGCATTGGCGCTTATAGTGAACTAGCTGTGGCTAAGATCAAGGCTGGATTAATTACCGCCAGCAATGTAGTTGCTGATAATGCCACCATTGCTCTAGCGAATATTAATGAATTAACTGCGCAAACGATTAACTCTACCTCAGGAAGCATCAATGATCTAACCGCTAATACTATTGCTTCAGCTAAAGCGACTATTGATGAGTTAACCACTAGACAAGTGAAGATCGGCAACTTCTTCTTAACTGAGCAAGATGGCAAACTGCAAATTCAAGATAAAGATCAACAGACTGTGGCTACTATTGATCAAGATGGCAATACCCAACTTAATGGGACTTTAACTGCTGAAACTGTGATTGATAATTCTAGCTCAAGCGCTGTTAGCACCACCAGTTCTCAGTTAGCCCAGTTAATGGCAACTGATATTCAAGCCGAAAACATCACTGCCACCGGCAGCACTAAACTAGCCCAATTAATGGCAGAAGCAGTTGAGGTGAGCTCAATGTCAGCCACCACCATTATTGCTGAAAACATCACTGCCACTGGTAGCACTCGCCTAGCTAGCTTAATGGCTCAAGACATTACTAGTGAAACTACAACCGTACAAAATGCACAAATTGCACAAGCTGACATTGACCAAGCTTATATCAATAATCTGGAAGTGACTCAAGAATTAAGAGCACAATCCTCACGTTTTGAACAACTTGAAGCAAAAATTGCTAACTTTGAACAAATCCAATCTGACACAGCTTACATCATTAACGGTCATATGGATCAAGCTACCTTTAATCAAGCACAGTTTGACACCGCTACCTTTAGAGAAGCTACCATTAGCGGTACTTTATATGCAGATGTTATCGCCGGCTTTGAGGAAAAAGTAGCTCAAGCCTTCCGTCAACCTAGCTTGTTAGGTAACTTACTAGATTCTCAAGCAGCTGATAGCGGTAATGTTGTCGCCGTCTTAGACAGCGCTGGCTATACTGCTACTAGCAGTGCTCAGCTGAGCCGCACTATTGCCGAGCTAAATCTCGCTGATGATGATGTCGTGGTTGCTCCTGCCGCAGCTTACATCAAACAATATCTGGATGTGAATGGTACAGCTCATATCAGCGACAGCTTGGCAGTCAACAACTATGTCATTATGGGCGATGGCTTAAAGATGATCGCTAATTCAGGTATGGCTTCGATTGATTACGTGAGCGAAACCAATCCTACTAACTCTATTTTATTCATTCAACCTTCAGGACAAGGCAATATTAACTTAATGGCTGGAGTGATGAATATTGATGCTTCTGGAAAAGTAGCCATTGTCGGTGACTTAGACGTGATGGGCAATGTCGCTATTAGCGGTGATCTGGAAACAGAAACCTTATTAACTAATTTATTAGAAACTCAAGATTATGATCAGCCTACCCAAATTAAATTGGGAGCCTATACCGATGAAAATGGTAATGTGATTTACGGAGAAGTGGCTGGCGATGCCACTCAATCGGCACAGATTAAACACTCTCGCTTAGAGATTATTGATGAAACCGGTTCTGCTGTGGCTACCATTAGTGCTACTGGACGCGCTGAGTTTGCTGATGGCTTAGGAGTTAGTCAAGATGATTTGTCTGAGGTTGACATCACTAATACAGTGACTGATAAAACTTCTGGCAAGGCTAAGATTGAAGCTGGCCAATATCACATCGTGATTAAATCAAGCAAGATCACTGCTAATAGTCAAATATTTGTCACTCCTTTAGGTAGCACCAATAATCAAGTTCTGTATATTAAATCTCAAACCGCAGGGAATGATGTCATCCAAGGACAGTTTGTGGTTGGCTTTGATCAAGCAGCAGCTACTGACGTCTTATTTAACTGGTGGATTGTGAATTAAGAAAAAGAGCGATTAATTTTCCGTTCATTTTTTAAGCTAAATGTCAGTTAATATGGTTAGACTATTGGTTAATGGTATTTTTTCTAAAAAAACTACAAACAAAAAAGATTATAGTTAGTAAACTTAAATACAGTCTTAAAAAATATAATCAGGCACAAATCGCTGGCTTAGCAGAAGTAGCTAGAGATATTGCCCAAATTTTATTTGCTGGTCTAGTGGTTGAGGGATTAAATCAAAAAATAATTAATTTATTAATGATCTTTATAGGGTTAATGGGATCAATAATATTATGGTATACAAGCCATTTAATCAAATCGCTTCGCTCTTTTCTAAGGAGTTTCACTCCTCAGCGATCAAGCTAAAAGCTTGATCTGCTCCTCTGTCGCTTACATAATAATATTTGTAATGTAAGCTCCACTAAGGGGGAGTCCCCTTAGAACCCCATTCTGATTATATTTAATTTCTCCCGCTTAACGAGACAAGTTACAGGGCATATAATCAGAATCAATAGTATATTAAAATTATGATAGAAACATTAACCGATCCCTATGTCATCATTGTCGGAATAGTCTCACTGGTTGGGCTAGTTTTCATTGTTTTGTTCAAATTAAGTGAATAATTAAGATCTACTTTAGTAAAATCATGAAAGAAGCACTAACTGACCCCTATATCTTCATCGTTGGAATAACATCTTTGATTGGGCTAGTTTTCATTGTTTTGTTTAAAC
>CAZTBN010000049.1:0-4669 GCA_964611955.1 uncultured Pseudomonadales bacterium
TTTAATTTTTGTGTTCGATATTGAAAAAAGCAAACCCTGTTTGCGGAATTCTTAAATATCCCGGAGCTCTTAAGTTAAAAATTTCTTTAAACTCACTGCCTCCCAGACTGAAATTGCCTCGATTGGTACTGAAGCTGACCTGAGTAGTTTGACCATTACTATTATGACTAACAGATACACCACTGATTGAGGTGACAGCTCCACCAGCATTATTAGCCTGATCGCGTAGCTCATCCATAGAATAAGGGTTGCCTGTTTGACCTCCAACGCTACATTCATTAATAGTCACAGGCAAAATACGTGAAGTATCAGCCCCATTAGAGTTATTGCGCACAATCCAAGCATTGAGAATATCAGCCATTTCTGTTTGTGATAACCAAGGATGAGAACGATTGCAACTAGCGCCACTTGAGCTGTATCCAGATCGATACCATGATTTATAAAACCAAGGACTATTGGCTTTAGCTTCCCAAGCACTAGTTGACCAGTTGGAAGCATCATAACCACCAACTAAATCCCAGCCACTAGTATTGGCATAACCACCATGAGTAGATGCATATTGCGTAGACACTGGACTACCGCCACCATCAACTAGCACCCAACCACGAGTTTCAGTAACTGCAGTTGCCCAGTCTCCACCTTTAGGTGAATTTTTGAAAACCTGACAAGCTTCAGTGACACAGATCGACCGCTCACCATTATTAGTGTAGCGAACAGCATAAGTACGAGCGGCAATTGCTTGCGCCTTCAGAGCATTGATATGCCAAGTTGCTGGCATCTCGTAAATCCCCATTAAATATTGGGCTTCAAAATTAATCGACCCTACCCCATCAACAGTAATATTTTCCATTACGCTGTAATCTTTTTTTAAAGTTGAACCAGGATAATAAGCTTGCAAAATCTCGTCCACACCTTGACCACTGTCAGCGCGAGCCTTAGCCCCATATTGACTCATGCCATTACGATGGGTATACGCTCCAAAACTGAAAACGGCGAAACTGTTGCCCGGGGCTTGGGCTTTATAACCAATCGAGGCATTAAAATCATCAGCCAACGGCACCTCTCCCACGCTGGTAGTATATGTCCCAGTACGACTAGCGATAATAGCTTGCTGTCTAGCTGATAACTCAGCAATCTGCGTACCTAAAGTTTGCTGATATTCTTTAGCACCAGCAATCTCTTTTTCAAAAAACTTTTTTTGTTCATCCAACTGAACCTGCAATTTGGCCAGCTGAACTTGGCGCGCTTCTAAAGCTTTCTTGTCCGCCTCTAACTGAATAATATCTTGTGAAATAGCGCTGATTAAATCTGTATCTTGATCTTGCACTCGAGCATTATAGATAATATCTTTAGTTAAATTAGCCACATCATTGCTGGCGAAAAAAACCATAATCGGATTGAAAATTCTCATACGCTTATAACTCACTGCCACCCTCTCTTTTAAAACGGTATATTGAGTTGCTAAAGCAGCTTCTCGCTTTTTAATATCTTGCGATAATGTCTCACTTTGCTGTTCAGCCTGAGTGATTCCAGCCTGAGCGTTATTAATACTCGCCACTAGATCTTTAACACTCCGCTCCAAATTACCAGTGGCATCTTCGCTCATCTTTTTAAGTTTGCCCAGTTCATCGATCTCTCTTTGTAGATCATCTATTTCAGAAGTAGCATAAGAGGGAGAGGTTAATTGTTTAAGGGATAGTTTAGCCAAGCCAGTTGTCATCAACACGAAAAACACCAGAGAAAATGTAAGCTTCATTAACATAAACAAAGACAGTTTTTTATAAGTAATATTGGTAGTGGCTTTACCGGGATTTAACATCAATAATCTCATTATAGACTATTGAGCTAGTTGGGGAATATGAAAAACTTTATTGGGGTTATTCCCTGTCAGCTTATTACAGAAAACAAATTAGTGTGAGGTTTATGTGCATTGTGCCTTGCGCAATTAATTCTGGAAATAGAGAAATGAAGTTTACCCTTATACAGCTAACTAAAATGTTGAAACTACTTACTTTTCAGCATTATTTGAGTAAATGAAAAGATTCACTACACCAAGTTCAAAAAAAACTGATAAAATAACAGGCATGAAGCTTAAACATAAGTTTTCACTAATTAGTTTCCTATTGCTAGGGGTGATTTTTGTATTGAGAGGTGGAGAGTTTATAAAGCCGGAAAGAGTAAGGGCAGAGCATGCTTTTAAAACTGATGTTTATGTTTATCAAATAAATCAACTCGGTAGCGAAACAATTAAATGCAATTTACAGGGTAATTGTATTAATGAACAAAATCAAATAACTATCAACGTTTCCATATCAGCTGACGGAGTTGATGATTTATCCAATCTATCAGTCATTGTACAAACTCCAAATATGGGCCTAAAAAACAAATTAGGTGGACAATCACAGCTAACAAAAGAAGGAACTGCTTCTATTCCGATAAATTTAACAAAGGGCACTCACACAATAAGAATAATACTTGAAATACCGGGATCCCCCGGTCCCACATACTTAGATTTAAAAGAATTCCTCATTGGTGTTTCAGAATTCTGTACAGATGCAGAATTAAACAAATGCAAAATTACTCAAAACGATGTTTCTCTTGTTGGAGACGAACCGTATGCTCTTTGTAATCAAGTAAAGTCTGAATCCATAAATGAATGTGTTCAATGTACTGATAGCAATGGCGTTTGGACCGCCCTCGGCTGTATTTACACAGATTCCACCAACATCATTCAAACTTTAACCAAAATTGGTTTACTCATCGGAGGAGGCATAACTCTGCTTATAATTCTAGCTGGTTCTTTTATTCTAACTATTTCTCAAGGAGATCCTAAAAAAACTAGTGAAGCTAAAGAAATGATAACCTCTGCAATTATTGGACTAATATTCATTATTTTCTCAGTATCAATTTTACAGTTAATTGGAGTTGATATATTGCGAATTCCTCAGTTCGGCGAGTCAACTAAAGTGCCATTACCAGTCATTTTAAAATAATTAATTTACATTAAATGAAATTAAACACAGCTACAATTTTTCATATAATTTACTATGTTTTGTTGTTGTCCTTATTTTTATTACTACCAGTACAAGGCTTTTTTCAGAAAATCTACGCCGATACCCCAACACCAATACCGCAACCCCTAACTGATCCTGTTGATGCTGGCATGCTCGATAGACTAAACCCGTTAATTTTTCTAAATGCTAATTCAGAACTTCACAACGATGGCTCATTTTCCGTTGCCGGTGTCATTAATCGCCTACTCAATTTCATCTTTCCGCTAGCTGGCTTAATTCTTTTTGTCATGATTGTTTGGGGTGGTTTTGAGATGATGACTGGGGCAGCGAGCAAAAAAAATCTAGATGCAGGTAAACAACGCGTTACTGCTGCCATTGTGGGTTTTCTCTTGCTGTTTGTTTCTTACTGGATTATTCAAATCATTGAGTACGTTACCAAAGTAAGTATTTTAGGCTAAGCTGTTTAGTTTTCCTATGAAAAAAAGTTGGAGCAAACTTCTATATTTGCAGACAAAGCCAATAACTATTGTGGCACTGGTCGTTGTTAGTCTTTTCTTTAATGCTACTCAGTCAGCTCATGCACAAGAAATTACCCAAGACGAAAATTATGAGCTCTATCCCATTGCCTATGAACCAGAAAGATTTGGCAATAACCCCACCAATCAGCTGATTGAAAGTTTAATTAAAGATCAAGGCTATCAAGTTCACTGCGCTGCCAAAGAATGGACAATTGATGCCAAACTTTGGAATGAAGCCAATTCTGATAAATTTTTTTCAAAATACAACAACAATAGTCAAATTGCTACCTTTTCCGGCGACGGCACCTATACTCTCAACTTAATTGATGCCAAAGTGCCGATGTATCGCAACCTTGATACCGAAAACACCACCAAAACTTCGTCTTATGAAGCTTTTTTTGGCTCATTAGTACCCGAATATATTATTGATCCAGACCCTGCTAATTTAGATGAGCTTAAAGAAAATCCAACTTACGATACTACTCAAGCAGGAGTCGCCAATCATCTACTCACGCCTTCTCAACAATGTCGAATTAAATATGATAATTTGGTCGCTGTTCACTCAATTTGTAGCGCTCAGTTTGATCCCACTGATTGTCGCATCAATACTAATATTAAAGGCACTAATTACAATCGTTGGGCCTTATTTGGCGATATTTTTGACTTAATTGCTGATCTTGAACCAGGAGACGGCGGTGGTCTTAATTGCGAAGAATTGATGGGAACCTGGGAAGAGTTGATTGATCCAGAACATCCTAAGGCACAGCTGGTTCAAGAAAATAGAGACGTGAATGGTTTAACTGATGTCAAATTTTATGCAATTCAAGATGCTATTAACAAAATGAGTTTTGATATTGAAAATCTATACCGCATTGCTTTTTTAGTTATTGCTCCTTTGCAAGACCCTAATACCGGAATAGATAAACAAACAGATAACTCTGCTTTTTATGATAACAACGATACCAACACCGCCCAACACTCTCCCTTATTCATTGCTTTTAAAGTGCCTGATTTTATGGCCAATCGTTCTTGGCACAGAGATTCATCTTTAATTACTAGATGGGCACTAACCTCGGCCGAACAACAACAAGCAGATCTTGAACAAATAGATGGACAAAGAGAACGCCTATATCAAGA
>CAZTBN010000050.1:0-4242 GCA_964611955.1 uncultured Pseudomonadales bacterium
TTGAGTTAGTGGCCACTAATGATGTTCACTATTTAGAAGCAGATGATGCTGAAGCACAAGATGCCTTACTGGCTGTAGGCACACGCACCTTAATTTCAGATAAAAATCGTTTGTCCATGATTGCTGTGCCAGAATATTATTACAAAACTCCGGAGCAGATGGCAAATTTATTTAGCCAAGTTCCAGAAGCCTTAACCAATACTGTTAAAATAGCAGAACGTTGCCAAGTCACTATTCCTACTGGTCATTTAATTTTTCCTCATTTTGAGTTACCTAAAAATGAAACAGATTCTTCCTATTTAAAAAAGTTAGCTTTAGCAGGCTTAAAACAAAAATTTGCCAAAATTACTCCTAAAATCTCAGAACGTATGGAGTATGAATTAAAAATCATTCATGATAAAGGTTATGATACCTATTTTTTAGTGACTCAGGATTTTGTAAAATGGGCGAAAAATAATGGTATTGGAGTTGGTCCTGGTAGAGGTAGTGCTGCTGGTTCAATCGTTTCATATGGCCTGGATATTACCACCATTAATCCGTTCGAACATGGCTTACCTTTTGAAAGGTTTTTAAATCCACAACGTCCTACTCCGCCTGATATTGATATTGATTTTGCTGATGATCGGCGCGATGAAGTGATTCAATATGTAGCTAACAAATATGGTCACGATGTGGTGGGCCATGTGATTACTTTTGGAAGAATGGAGTCTCGCGCTGCTGTGCGTGATATTGGTAGGGTCTTGGGCATGCCTTACGAAGACCCTGATCGAGTAGCTAAACTCATTCCTAATATTCCCCAAAAAAAAGTCTCTATTAAACAGGCCATTCAAACTGTTCCTGAACTAGGCGAATATTACAAACAAAAGAAATTTAAAAAATTGCTGGATTTAGCCTCAAAAGTTGAAGGTACGGTCAGACATAGCAGTGTTCATGCTGCAGCAGTGGTGATTGCTGACCAACCTTTACCTTTTTACACACCAGTACAAAAAGATAGTAAAACTGGTGCCACTGTCACTCAATTTGATATGTATTCGCTTGACTGCAATATTAATGATGATGCCATTGGTTTAATTAAATTTGATTTTTTAGGCTTACGTAATCTTTCTACACTTCAAGCAGCTATTAATTTAATTAAAAAATCTAGAAAGATTGAGATTGATTGGTCCAAGATTCCTTTAGATGATAAGGACACTTTTAAATTAATTAGCAGTGGGGAAACCACAGGTATTTTTCAACTTGAATCTGCTGGTATGAGACGGATGGCACGTAATCTGCAACCTAGCCAATTCTCAGATATTACCGCTATGCTGGCCCTATTTAGACCAGGTCCAATGGATTTGATTCCGCAATTTATTCAGGGTAAACATGATCCTAAATCGGTTAAATATCCTCACGAATCTCTCAAACCAGTCCTAGAAGAAACTTATGGCATCATGGTTTATCAAGAGCAGATTTTAGAAATTGCTCATGTCATGGCTGGTTTTAGCTTAGGCGAAGCTGATATTTTGCGCCGCGCTATTGGTAAGAAAAAGAAAAAAATTCTTGATAAAAATAAAAAAAGATTTATTGAACAGTCAATTGACAAAGGCTATCAGGAACAAACTGCTATCAAAGTTTGGGGTTTTATTGAAGCTTTTGCTAACTATGGTTTTAATAAATCGCATGCTGCTAGCTATGGCATGATTTCTTATCAAACCGCCTATCTTAAAGCTCATTATCCAGTGGAGTATATGACTGCCCTGATGAGTGTGGAATCAAACTCTCACTCTGCTAATCGGGATGAAAAAATTGCCATTGCTATTGAAGCTAGTAAAAATCTGGGAATTAAAATCTTGCCTCCAGATATTAATCTTTCAGACGAAGATTTTACTCTTGAACCGAACAAGGATTCTCTTAATCAGCAAGCAATCCGTTTTAGTTTAAATGGTATTAAAAATGTTGGTGAGGCAGCCATTGAAAATCTAATTGAAACCAGAAAGAAGCATAAACAGTTTGTATCGTTTACTCAATTCATTCACTTAACTGATTCGCGCAAGGTTAATAAAACTGTTTTAGAATCTTTAATTAAAGTTGGAGCTATGGATCGCTTCGGTACTCGGGCTAGCATGCTAGAAAATTTTGAAAAAATCAGACAAACCGCTGCCTCTTTTGAAACAGAACAAACTGGTCAAGATAATCTTTTTGCCGGCGTGGCTCAAGATGTCACCAAAATTCAAGATTCCTTTGCCTCCATTCCAGAATATCCCAAAAAAGAACTGTTATCATTTGAAAAAGAGTTGTTAGGTGTTTATTTAACTGATCATCCTTTAGCTGATTCTCTCAATGCCATTAATAAATTAGTCAATAAAACTATTGTTGATATTGATCCTAATATTAATTTGGAACAAACATTTTTATTTGGTGGAGTGATTAGCAATATTAGATGTGTTAAAACAAAAAAAAGAAATCAGGATATGTGTTTTGGTACTTTGACTGATCAAACCGGTTCAGTTCGTTTTGTAGTTTTTCCCAGAACTTTTGAACAATATAAAGAACTCATTACTGAAGATAGAGTAGTATTGTTAAAGGCTAAAGTTAATGATCGAGAAGGCGAACTAAATTTAATTGCGGAAAAAATAACTTCTCCAGGTGATCAGGCTCTGAATGAAGAAAGAGAAGCAGATTACAAACAAATCTTTATTCCTCGCAAAACAAGTAAAGAGACTCTAAAAAAATTAGGAGAGCTACTCAAAGCTAATCCAGGAGATGATAAAGTCATGGTCACTATCCCCAACGGAGCTACTCCTCGTAAAATGAAGTTGCCTTATACAGTTGCTTTTACTGATAAAATCGAGCAAACAGTACAAAAACTGTTAGATTAAATTTCTTAAATATTTTTCGGTAAATAGCTCACATTAATTTTTTTTACATCTTCTTGATCATCAAACTGAATGTCTGCAAAAAAAACTCTTTTTCTGGCAACTACTTCTTTGAATAAATAATGTAAATCATCAACTAACTCAACTCCTTGAGTAAATAGTTCATCAGGTTCTAACCATAAAAATTTACCTTCTCGACATTTTTTTCCAATCGGAGCAGTCTTACTAGCCACTGCTGCTGTGAAAAAACAAACGATCCAATCACAAGGATAGCCATCATGAGTGCGAATGAGACCGCTAAACTGCATCTCTTGTTCAGTCAATTGATAACCAGTTTCTTCTTGAGTTTCTCGCAGTGCAGTTTGTAAAAAATTTTCATTAGCTTCAACCTTACCACCAACTCCATTTAATCGACCTGAATCAACTTTATTATTATGAGGGCGCTGTAAAATTAAATATTTTCCCTGATGATATAAGAACACCGTCACAGATAATTGAATTTTTCTTGACATAAATTCGCTTTCGCTCATTTTTGACACTCAGGGCAAAAATAAGTACCCCGATTGCCTATTTTAATCTTTTTAATTGTATCTTCACAATTAGGGCATTTATTTCCAGCTTTTCCATAAACTTTAAGACAAGTTTGATAGGCACCTGCCAGTCCATTAATATTAACAAATTTACCATCAAAAGTGGTACCGCCATATTTAATCGCTTCGCGAATCACTTGTTTAATGGCATCAACCATGATCTCAAGTTGCTTAAGCTTTAGCTCTCCAGCTGGAGTAATAGGATTAATGCCTGCTAAAAATAAAGCTTCTGAAGCATAAATATTACCCACTCCAGCCACAACTTCCCCTAACATTATTGCTTGCTTAATAGGAATCCTACGTTTTTTTAGCTTCAGTTGCAAATAATTGGCAGTGAATTGATCATCAATGGCATCAGGACCAAAGCGATCCAGTTCTTGTTCAACTTGTTGATCTGAGAGCTCTCTAATCCAACCAAAGATCCTCATATCATTGAAAAATAACTTGGCTCCAGATTTAAAGCTAATAATCACTCGAGTATGCTTGGTGGGTAAATTATTAAGCCAATCTGCAGTGGGATGACCTCCTCCCAACTTGATTTCATCACTAATAAAAATCAGTTGACCAGTCATCTTTAAATGAATCAACAAATTTTCATGATGATCAAGCTCTAAGCGAATTAATTTGGCTCTTCGGGAAATTTTAATTATTTTTTTGCCAATGACAGTTTGACTATCACCTAAAAAACTTTTAGGATGCAAAATTTCCAGTTTGACAATCACCTGATTTAACAAAACTGGTTGCAGTCTTCTTTTAACTGTTTCCACTTCAGGTAATTCTGGCATAACGCCTCC
>CAZTBN010000051.1:0-4187 GCA_964611955.1 uncultured Pseudomonadales bacterium
TAAATATAACTCGAGACTATCTAGTGGTGCTTCAGATAAACCATTATCGGGATCATTGGTAGTTAGGGATGTTACTGTCGATGCTCGTTTGAATTGTTCATTGCTCATAGTTCGGAAGGGTCAGTTTTGCTGCATACTCCAAAGAGTACTTGCTATGGAAACTTCGTTTCCTTAGCGGGCACGCTTCGTAAATTCTAGCCAAACAAATAAATTAAAGCCCGCTTGGCGACAGGAAAATCTTTTCGAGATAATCACACCTCAAACCCATTCTGTTCACCAACACTCGCCTATCGGCGAGATTGTTGAACAGAGCGGAAGGGGTGGGACTCGAACCCACGAAGCCTGTGAGGGCGCCGGTTTTCGAAACCGGTGCAATAGACCGCTATGCGACCCTTCCTCGGCGCGACTCATTAATACCATTTTTAAACTAAGTGCACCCGGTGAGATTCGAACTCACGACCTTCAGTTCCGCAAACTGACGCTCTATCCAGCTAAGCTACGAGTGCTGTACTTAATTCTCTAACCTATATTTTACCTCTCTTTATATTATTTGTCAGGGGAAATGCTAATTTTAAACCTTAAAATTTAACTTAAACCTAATAACTCTAACAATCTATTTAAAAAAATAATTGAGCCAATAATAGCAGCCACGATTGACACAACAAAGACTGCCCCAGCTGCCAAATCTCGTGCCTGTTTAGTGGTTTTATAACCCAAACGTTCCTGATCTCTTAATAAATTAGCTAAATCCTCAATGGCAGTATTAAATAACTCAGCCGAGATCACTGACCCAATCAGCATCAAAATGACAAACCAAGAAAGTTTATCCAAGCCCATAATCAATCCCGACACTATCACTAAACCAGCCATGGTAACATGTATTTTCATGTTCCTTTCTTGCCAGCCTAGTTTAACTCCTTGCGAAGCATGTTTAAAACAATCAGTAAAAATTTTTGATTCCGACATATGAGATAAATAACAATTAATAACGGTATTCTATCAAACTCAACTTGGTAACGCTCAACCTAAAAATATCAATTAGAATAAGCTGGCTTGTCTATCTGCTTCCTGTTGACGCAACTTTTTTTTCATCAGCCTAACAGTTTGCTCGTCTTCTTTTTCCACCAAAGGATCATTTTTAATCAAGGCTAAAAAAGGAGATGCTTGTTGTTGCTTATGCCAGCGTTGCCTAGCTGTTAATAAAAATACACCTTTTCTGGCTCTAGTTAAAGCCACATATAATAAATTTTTTTCTTCAGTTAAAAAAGTTTGTTCGTCACTATTAATAATCTCAACCATTCTTTTTTTCTTACTTTTTAACGGCATTAAATCTTGCTCAAAGCCAATTAAATAAACCCAATCAAACTCTAAACCTTTAGCAGCATGAATTGATGACAGACTAATTTTATCTGCTTCAATGGTGTAAAAATCAGACTGTTTTAATTTTTCATAATAAGCTAAAAAGGCTGAGACAGAATTTTCAACATTGGCAAACTGCATGAGCTCAATCGCAAACTGTTGCCAAGTATCTTGCTGTTCTGCTGTTAATTTATCAAGCTGACAATTTTTTAACTGTTCTTGAATGAGACTCAATAACTGGGTTACAGATTGCTTAAAATTTACAGTTAAAATTTCAACCGTTTCTAAAATAAACTTAAGTTTATTAAGATCTGCTGGAACTAATAATTTTTGTCCTGAAAGTTGAACCAAAGCTTGCTGATACTCTATACCTAACTCTTGCTGATAAGTTTTGATTTTCTGGACTGAGTTTGAAGCTAGATGCAAAAAACTATTGTTAATTAACTTCTGCCAAAAATCTGCTGAATCTTGATCCAAAACTAAGCATTGAGTTAATTTAAAAAAATCAATGATTAGCGCGACAACCGGTTGTAAATACAAACTTTCACTGCCTAATTTTTGATACGGAAAACCAGCTTCTTTAACTTTTTTCTCAATCACCTTGCCTAATTGATGAATGCGATACAAAACTGCCAACTCTTTAAAGGTTGCCCCTGATTGTTGATGAAAATTACTGGCATTGATCAAGCCTGAGCCACCTAGTCTTTGTTCGATATCATGTACAACCCAATCAGCCTCAGTTTGCTGATTATAAGTACGAATTAATTGCACTAAACCTTCTGCTTTGGTTGTCGCTTGGGCTGAAGTTTCATCATGATAAAGGCGGTTAGCCACTGTTAAAATTTGTTGTGAACTGCGGTAATTTTTAGTTAAACTATGCACAGCACAATTAATAAAATCCTGTTGTAGCAAGCTAAAAGATTGACTACTGGCACCACGAAAAGCATAAATCGCTTGCCTGGGATCACCAATTAAAAATGTTTGTTTAAAATGAGGAATACAACTAGCCACAAACTGATATTGAACCGGACTCACATCCTGAAATTCATCAACTAATAAATATTGATCCTGCTGTATCGGTTGAGTTTTAGCCCATGCAAGTAACTGTAGTAAAAGATCGTCATAATCTAACTGTCCAGTTAACTCTAAACTAGCTTGATAATCATGAAAGGCCTGAACTAGTGCTGGTTTAACTTGTTTTAGTAATGTCTCATCATTTTTAAGTTTACTGATGAGCAATGAGAAATCTTTTGCCGATAAATCAAGCTTATGTTTAACAATTATCTCTTTGAGCAACTGCTGCGTTTGAAGATCAGTTAACAATTGCTCTGGTTTGATTGATAAAAGTTTAACAGCTAATGAATGAAAAGTGCCCAGAGTTAACTGCTCGAACTGATCAGGTACAATCTCAGCCAGTCGTTCTTTAATTTCATGAGCAGCTCGATGAGTAAAAGTAAGGGCAATAATTTTTTCAGGAACAACGTTTTCTAATAAAAGTTGCTTAATTTTAGCCACCAAGGTAAGGGTTTTGCCTGTGCCTGGTCCAGCTTTAACTAGCACCAATTGATTATTATCAGCAATAGCTTGTTGTTGCTCTTGATTTAAGTTTGTGAATAATTGCTTCATGTCAAAAAATTAAAAACCTAAACCAACTTGGCCTTTACACTGCTCTCGTTCTGCTTCATCTTGAAATACTTTTATCTGACCAAAAACACCGTCATAACCAGGAGTAATGTTTACTTGACCAGTTCTCATGCGCTTAATCGCTTCTGCTATCATTGGATAGCCACATTGGCTCAACTCTGCCAAATCAAGAGTGCGTAAAATATGAAACTCATTGCCAAAAGTGGCTAATAGTTTTTTATAGATTGCTTGCACCGCGTTAGTCTGCGTGCCCTTAACGCCTTCAAGCTCGGCAATAATTTCTGGCAAAGGAATAATATACTCAACAGTTTTATGTTTTTTGGGCTGATAATTTAGCGGTCGATCGGCCAGCTGATCCACTCGATAATCAACTCCCAACACCAAAGGCTTACCACAGTTAGGACACAAGCCTTGATGCTGTTTAGTTTCCTCAGGATTAAAAACTACATTACATTTACGATGGCCATCCCAGTGGTATTTCCCTTCCTGAGGGTAAAACTCAATCGTACCCACAAATCTGTGATCGTTAGTCATAATCGCCTGAGCAATTTGTGAATACTCTAGTGCACAGTCCAAAATATTAGCTTCACGTCCTAATGTGCGAGGCGAATGAGCATCAGAATTAGAAATTAAAGTTAAACCATCCAAATTTGAGACTCTCCAGTTCATATAAGGATCTGATGACAAACCGGTTTCAACCGCTTTGATCTCGCTGGCTAACTCGCCAAATGTTTCCTGAATCGAGTCAAAACCAGATTTGGAACCAAACATGGCAAACCAAGGTGTCCAGATATGGGCTGGGATAAACAAGGCTTCGCTATTGGCTTGCTTAACTATTTTTAACAGTTCACAACTGTCTAAACCTAAAATTGGTCGGCCGTCAGCCTTGAGATTACCAATCTGATTTAACTGAGCATTAATTTTAGATACAGCAATTAGATCAGGAACTACTAAAACTTGGTGCAATTTTCTAACTTTTTCGCCCTTACTATAAATAGTGCTAATCTCGCTGGTTAAAACAAACCTCAGTGTATTATCGCGATAGCTGACTGGTAGTTGTGCATCTATTTTTTTGGCTATTTTTGCTTTAAGTTGCCATAAACCTGACTCAGCCGGTTGTAAAAATTCTTGAATTTCAGCTAGCCAACCAGGATGGGTAAAATCGCCAGTACCAACCACATTAA
>CAZTBN010000052.1:0-4094 GCA_964611955.1 uncultured Pseudomonadales bacterium
CACAACTACCTAAAAAAGCAAAAAATAACAGTTTCCCATTTTTTAGTTTAAGTTTTTCATGTTCAGCTGTGTCATAGAAGCCTTGTTTTAAATTTGCTGTGAGAGCTTTTTTTTCTAATGATTTAAAAAAATGATAAGAACTACTATTATGGGTGCGACAATAAGTAACCATTTGTTTAAAACCTACAATATCCTGGCCTTGAGCAATTGTCTGAAAAATAAAATCATAAACTCTTTGTTGAATCTCGTCTAATTGGACTGCTTTTAATTGAGCAGTATCAGTCACTTTTTGCAGACTATATTGATATTTTTTGAAGAGCAAACCCTCTTTCTGATCACTGCGTAAAATTTTGGCTTTTTTAGCTTGCACTAAAGACAACACTAAAGATGTAAATACCACCGGCTTAAAAGAGTTACCATTTAATAGTTGCGCTACTTGAGCTGGATTAAGATCACTGGGCGGCTCCCATAAAGAGTTAGGTTGATTAACTTGAGGTAAAGATTTACTTACTCCATGTTTAAACATGCGCAAAATAGTTTGCACTAATAAAAATAACAGAATTAAATTACAAACTGTCTGCATTGCCAATAATCCCAAACCTAATCGCGCCTTGATTTGTGACTGTTTAATAAAACTCTGTTCTTGTTTAATAATTTCTGTTTTAGACAGAGTTCCTTTGACTAAACTAGTAAATGTTTGAGCAGGAAACAAAACCCTGCCTTCAAAAAAGTTTCCAGCATCAAGCTGATCAATGGCAAAAGTCACTTGTTTATCAGAGGGAATAGCTACTTTGCCACCAGTTTGGCCATGAGCCCAAGCTTGCAGTGATTGCCCAAATTCTGGATCTGACGATTCAAAGTTCCAAGTTAGATCAATCTCAATTTTATTTTGAGGTACTTCCCAATCACTACCAATAAATTGCCAATAGAGCTCATTGACATCAACATGAGAAGTAATGGCGTTATTGACTGTATAGGAAAGTGTAAAAGTTTTTATTTCGCTATAGGCACTATAAAACCATTTAATATAGTAACGGTCTGATTCCTGATTGACGTAAAAAGTACCTGGAGTTGTGTTGGACTCAGCGTGAAATGAATCAACTAATTGATAACAATTAGTGGCCTCACACAGTTGAAAATCTGAGAGTGAATAACGAGTGGTACGACCAGGATCTTTTGATTGATCCGGATCAGTATTGATATAAAGATAGGCAAAAGAAAAACTACCATCAAAATTATACTGCCTGGTTTCAGTAACCTGCATCGAGCCGTCTTCATTTAAAACAGCATTAATGTCAACAGCATCTATGGAATAAGATTTAGCATCAACTGGAGTGGGAAAAAGAGAAAAAATAAATAAGCCTAAACAAGTTAATATCTGACCAATTTTTTTAATTAACATATTGAAATAATATTTTTCTCCTGATTAATTATAGCTAAAAACAACTTGATTATAATTAATAATAACAAAAAAAGGGAAAGTGTGGGAGTGAGCGATTTAGAATAACTCTCAATATATAACCGGCTACAATAAAACTTTAAAAACAATAATTGAGGATACATTTACAAGACTTTTCATCAAAATTTGCATTTTCTCTCTCAATCTGTGTTATAATATCAAAGTCAAAAAATAAATGACCAATGGGTCTAAGCTCGCATAGAATACTTGAATCTTCATTCCAAAAATTTTCAACCTCTTGCCCCTAGTCTTAATACTTATTGCTCATATTTAATTGTTAATTATAAACAGATTATGTCTAGTTCAAGTTCATCCTATTTCAATACTCGTCGTTCTAGTGCTAGTGATCGTCGTTCTGGTTTTAATGATCGTAGTTCAGGCTTTGGCAATCGCCGTTCTGGTCGTGCTCAATTTTCTAGAAGAATAAAAACCTTTGATCCTTCTATGGTTGTGAAACAAAGTATTATTGCTGTGCCTAAAAAAGAATATGTGGCTACACATAAATTTAATGAGTTCGCTATTGCTGATCAACTGAAACAAAATATTACTGCTTGTGGTTATGTGACCCCGACTCCAATTCAAGATCAGGCGATTGAGCACATTCTCAATCAAGAAGATTTAATTGGCTTAGCCAATACCGGCACAGGTAAAACTGCTGCTTTTTTAATTCCTCTCATTAATAATGTTATGGCTAATCGCACTAAAAAAGTTTTAATCATGGCTCCGACCAGAGAACTGGTAGAACAAACTGAATCAGAGTTTAGAATTTTTGCTAAGGGAACTGGAATTTACTCCACTTTGTGTATTGGTGGAATGTCAATTAAAAATCAAATTAATAATTTAAAAAGAAATCCTCATTTCGTCATTGGTACTCCTGGTAGATTAATTGATTTAGTTGAACGTAGAAAATTAGATTTAAGTTCTTTTTCCATTTTAGTTTTAGATGAAGTTGACCGCATGCTCGACATGGGCTTTATTCATGATATGGAATTTGTCATGGGTCGGATGCCTAAAACTAGACAAACTCTCTTTTTCTCTGCTACTTTACCAATAAAACTTAATCAAGTGATTTATCGATTTTCTAAAAATCCTATTAAGATTCAAGTAGAAGCTCAATCAGCTGCCACCAATGTTAATCAAAATATTATTAAAATTAATGGCCAATCTAAAGTAGATATTCTGCAAAATTTATTAAAACAAGAAGGTTTTGATAAAGTGCTAGTGTTTGGCCGCACTAAATTCGGCTTAAATACTTTATCAAAAAAATTATTGGAGCGGGGCTTTAAAACTGCCATTATCCATGGTAATAAATCTCAAGGTCAACGCCAGCAAGCTCTTAATCAATTTAAAAATGACAGAGTGAAAGTATTATTAGCCACTGATGTGGCTTCTAGAGGTTTAGACATTGATGATGTGACTCACGTGATTAACTATGATCTGCCAGAATCCTACGAAGCTTACATTCACCGCATTGGTAGAACTGGAAGAGCCAATAAAACTGGCTCAGCTTTGAGTTTTGTTGATTAAGGATCAAATCAATTATTCTTGATTACTTGCTCGGGCTTCCAAATAAAATGCGTGATATTAGTACCGCCATTAACTAATTTAATGGCTTTTTTAAGTTCGTACTGACTGATACCTTGATCATAAGGTTCTCGCTCTGGAATATTGCCAGTGTAATATTTTTCCAATATTTCTTTAGCCCTGTCATCTCCCAACTGTCCCAATGCCCAAATAGCATTATTTCTTTCTTGATAGCTATTAATATCGCCGTCAACCACTTGAATTAATGCTTCCACGCAATCTCCCTCATAACGGCTTTGAGCCATCATGCATCTTTCTTTCACATCAACTGCTATCCAAGCACAACTCACTAAAAAAACTAAAACAAAAAATCCAATACCTAATGCTAACCAATACAAAAACCATTGTTTTAATTTTTCCAGATGAAAGCCAAATATTTTTTGATTATTGTTCATATTAAAACTCCTTTTTATTTTTTAAATAAAATAATTGTTCTATACCAATGTTAAAAACTTGAGCGATCTCAAATGCCAAAGCCAAAGAAGGTAAATATTTATTATTTTCAATGGCTAAAATGGTTTGTCGGGTCACACCTACTTTTTGGGCTAATTCTTCTTGTGTGATCTGAAGTTTCGCTCTTAAGACCTTAATATTGTTAACAATCATCTTATTTCCCTCCCAATTTTCTAGCAAAATATTGATAAGCCAAAAAATAGATAAAAACGCTTAAGCTGGTGATGTAGGAAAAAATAATGCCTAAACTTTTCAAATAATGATAATCTTGTCTCCCTCCACCAACAATTAAAATCAGACTGGTAAACAATAAAATTGGCACAACAATTTGAAAAGCAGTTTGGGCAGATTGATCAGCTATTATTTTTTGACGCTCATCAACTAGAATGCCATCAACTCTAGTTTTGAGCAAAGAGCTTAAAACCATATAGCTGCCAATACTCAAAAAAGCTAAAATAAGATAATTAGTTAAAACAGCAATACCACTGATTACCATCATCAAACTAAATAAAACTAAGTTGACTTTTTGATATTGAGGCACAGTCATAATGTTAAATATATTTTACTAAATGTAAAAAATAGTATACATAAATTTTTA
>CAZTBN010000053.1:0-4020 GCA_964611955.1 uncultured Pseudomonadales bacterium
CACAAAAATAAAACCAATAATAATTAAGGCCACTATTTTACCTAATAATAAACCCACTACTGCTAAAGTAGCTCCAAAAGCTAAAGAGCCAACATCGCCCAACATAATTCTGGCTGGGTAAACATTAAAGTATAAAAAGGAAACTAAAGCTCCAATCCATAAAGCAATAAATACCGATAAGGTTAAGTCTAAGCTTGAAGCTGATAATAGCCATAAACCAAATAATGAAATCATCAACACTCCACTGGCTAAACCATCTAAGCCATCAGTAATGTTAACAGCATTGGCAAAAGCAACAATCACAAAAGTAGCAAAAGGCACATACAACCAGCCCATTTCAAAAGTCCCAATAAAAGGAATATTTAAAAAACAAATGCCCAAATTATAATGAAGCATTAAAGCGGCAATCAGCGCCAAGGCAATCTGCAAGATTAATTTATATTTCATTCGTAGACCAAAAAAACCAGTATGATTAAAGCCAAAAAATTTTTTAATATCGTCATATAGTCCTAAAATTGAAAAAGAGAGAAAGGTAAAAAATATCACGTTCACTTCTCCTTGATGGCTAGCGTAAGCATTACTGAATTGAATGCCCATGACATTTAATAAAGGCATGACTAAAGCAAACAATAAAGCTACAACACAAATAATTAACAACCCGCCGCCAATAGGAGTGCCTTCTTTAATTTGATGAAAACGGTTAAATACTTTAGTTTTTTCTCCGAACACATCAATCGTATCATCTTGTTTTTTTCTCTGAAAACGAAGCGAGTACAATAAATTGATAAAGGGAACAATGGCAATGCTAGTCACAATAAAAGAAAAAATCAATAAACCTAAAGAAATAGCTAAAGTGTTCATAATTAAATCTCCTGACGGATAATATTAGCTCCTAAAGATCTTAATTTTTTATCAATACGCTCATAACCGCGATCAATTAACTTAACATTATTTAAAACAGTGGTACCAGATCCACTAATTGCAGCCAGCAAAATAGTAGCTCCCGCTCTTAAATCGCAGACTGTAAATTCTCCGCCCACAAAATTTGTCGGGCCATTAATCTCAACAGCATGAAGGTCAGAAGCCTGATCATCACTCCAATTAAAATTATAAAACTCATTAGGGTTATCAACCTCAATATTAATAGGTTTAATATCAGCCCCCATTTTATTTAAATCAGCCATGTATTGAAATCTGTTTTGCATCACAGTTTCATGAATAATACTTTTGCCTTTAGCTTGGGTTAGCAAAATCGCAAAGAGGGGCTGCCAGTCAGTCATAAACCCAGGATGAATGCTAGTAGTAATATTAGTCGCTAACAAAGGTTTTTGGTAAAAAAATCTCACTCCATATTTATCAGCTTCATAGCCAGCACCCATCTCAATCACTTTATCAACAAAAGCAGATATGTCTTGATAATCAGCATTTTCAATAATCACATCACCTTTGGTAACTAAAGCTGCACAAGCATAACTGACTGCCTCATTTCTATCTGGCATGACTCTATGAATAGCTCCGTGAAGTTTTTTGACTCCCTCAATCTCAATCACTCTGTGCTCGGTGCGTTTAATTTTAGCTCCCATATCATTCAAAAACTGAATTAAGTCATCGACTTCTGGTTCAAGAGCGGCATTTTCTAAAACGGTTTTCCCATCAGCTAAAACAGCGGCCATGATTAAAGTTTCAGTACCGGTATGTGTATTTTTGGCAAACTTATAATGAGCACCGACCAAATGGTCGGTGTGTAAAATTAAATAGTCGTCTTGATAAACCCATTCAACTCCTAACTTTTCTAGACCCAGTAAATGTCTGTCTAAAGGACGTTTGCCGATTTGATCACCACCAGGAATGGGAACTTTAGCCTGACCAAATTTGGCTAACAATGGGCCAACAAAGAGAGTAGAGGCGCGTGAGGCTCGACCATGTCTACCATCAATCACAAAATCTTTAATATTTTCAGCATCGATAAACAACATTTTTGGTCCAGCTTCCCATACTTTTCCACCTAGCTCTTCAATCACGCAGGCCACTCTTTTAACATCTTCAATATCTGGTAAATTAAGCAAACAGCTCCTACCTTCTGCCATAATTGAGGCAATCATTAACTTATAGGAAGCATTTTTAGCACCGCCCAAACGCACCACTCCAGATAAAGGAGTACCGCCTTGAATAATTAATTGCGAATGTTTTTCACTATCTTGTTGCTGATAAAAAAAGGAGTGATTCATAAATAATAATGATCAAATACTTATAATCTATAATTCTTTATTCTAAACTAGATAAAGTTAGCTGTCAGGTCTAGATACAAATTAAAACCAAGACGATCATAATTCAAATTAAAAAAATGCATTCTAGCGTACCCAGAATACTTCCTCTTGTAACTCCACTCCATATTTAGCTTTGACTGTAGTTTTCACCTGTTCAATTAACTGACTAACATCGTTAGCTGTACCGCCACCAGTATTAATCATAAAAGCAGCGTGCTGATCACTCACTTGAATTGCTCCTTGATGAGCTCCTTTTAAACCAGCTTGATCAATTAAAAAACCAGCAGCCAGCAATGGTTGATCTTTAAATTGTGGAAAAATTGAGTTGAGTTGATCAGTATTAACTACATTTTTAAAAATACAACCGCTAGAAGGAAAGTTCAAAGGCTGAGTTTTAATACGATATAAAGTTGATTCTTTAATTAACGCTTGCGATTTTTCTTGATCGCCAAAAGACAATTTAAACTTAACTCGCAAAATAATTTCTTGACTGTGCTGAAATCTTGATTGATCATAACCAAACTCGCATTCTGCTTTAGTTAACCAGATAATGTCATCTGTAGCTGTGAGCACTTCAACTTGATCAACATAATCACTCATTAATTTTTGCTGGTAGTGAGCATTATTAACAATAGCCCCTCCTAATCTGCCTGGAACACCCACAAAAGGTTCTAATCCGGTTAAACCCAGTTGGACTGTTTTTTTAACTAACAAAGCAGTCACCATACCGCTATCTACCTGAACAATCATACCTTGATCAGTTTTAGTAAGTTCTTGCATTTCATCATGACGAGTTAAAATCACTAAACCAGCTACTCCTTCATCAGCTACAATCACATTACTAGCACCGCCCAAAATAGTAAATTTAATGTCTAGTTTTCGACAAAGCTTAATCAAATCAATCAACTCAGAACGTTGCTCAACTTTGACTAATAATTCAGCCTTGCCCCCAATCTTGAAGTAGGTAATCTTAGACAACAAAACACCAGTTTTAAACTTTAGTCGAGGAAAACTTTGTTTGAGTTGCTTTAAGTTCTCGTCACTAATACAAGACATAGATAAAAAATTGCTAATAATGGTGACTAATAAATTGTTATGATCTTAATTGTATTCAACAGGCTTAATAACTCCTACCGAAGTTGACGGCCAATATCTAAAAAAGGATCTCCCCTCAATCATTGATTTAGTGATCGGTCCCCAAGATCTAGAATCACTAGAGTAAGGTCTATTATCGCCAGAAACAAAATACTCATCAGCTCCTAAAGTAATCGCTCCACTGCCTAAATATTGACCTGCATCTGTATTAATTGACGTTGGCAGATAATCTTCAACTAGCGGTACTGAGTTAATGACATATTGATTATTGATAATTTCCACAGTTTCATGGGGTAAACCAATGATTCTTTTAATAAACTCACAACCAGTTCCAGTAGGACAATTGGCAGCAGGAGGAGCTTGAAAAACAACGACATCGCCACGCTTAGGTTCTCCAATTTTATAACTGACTTTATCAGTTAAAACATAATCTCCACTTTGAAAATTAGGTTCCATAGATTGGCCATTTACTTGATGAGGTTCTAGAATTAAGGCATAGACCACTAAAAAAATCACTAAAGCAATCATGAGTGTTTCAAAAATATCAACGAAAAAACTAGCAATAGCTCTAATAAATTTTGGCATTTTATTTAAATTGTTGATTTGTATTAATCTTACTTTCTAATCTTACTACTAATCAAAACAAGAGCCAATAGTT
>CAZTBN010000054.1:0-3689 GCA_964611955.1 uncultured Pseudomonadales bacterium
GCCACTACCTACACCGCTAGCATTACCTATACAGCTGGCGGTAGTTTAAGTTTAGCTATTGATGGCACCCAGGTTGCCACTCACGCTGACGTAGTGGCTTTTGGTACCGTGCCCGACACCGCCTATTTTGGCACTGACAACGGTGGAGCCAACTCCAATCCTTACGACTTAACCATTAGCGAGTTTACCTCAGCTACGCCAACTGAAAACAGCACTTCAGCCTATTACAAGTTTGGTAGTAAATCGCTCAAATTAACTCATAGCGGCGACATTCCAGATGAGTACGTCATTAACATCGATCCTGATTCTACCGCTACCCATATGCTTTCGGCTTATGTTTACAACGGTACCTCAGGTAGTGTGGGCGGTACTGTTGACGCCACCGTTGCCAAACTTGTGTTTGGTAACAACGTAGTCACGCCAGCTAATTACATCGACATGGGCGGTGGTTGGTGGAGACTGTCTTACGCAGCAGCCACCATAGATGCCGAGTTGGCTTATGGAGTGCAAGTGATGGCAGGTAAGACAGTTTATGTGGATGGAGTGCAGTTGGAAGCGAAAGCCTATGTTACCACTTATGCTGATGGAAGTTTGGGAACAGGGTATAGTTGGAGTGGGACGGCAAACGAGAGTAGCAGCGCAAGATCTGGAGGCGATTTAAAATATGGAGCTTCTGAGAATATTCAAACTTCTGAAGGAGCTATTTCTTTTTGGACTAAACCAGATTGGCCAAGCACTATGGGTGGTCCTTCTAGAAGCTATAATACAGAATTTTTGGGAGTTACAGGAACTGCTGGTCAATTGGCTATTTATATGAATAATAGCAATGGACTGTATTTTACGGTTGATAGAAATGATGTTACCAATGGAACTACGGGGGCAGGAATCACTTGGGATAAGGGAGATTGGATACAAATAATTGCTACCTGGAAAGATAATGGGGAAGGAAATGTTGATGAGCTTAAAATTTATAAAGACGGTACTCTATTAAATACAAATAGTTCCGTTGATATCCCTAGCAGTTGGGGATCATTAATTTATGTTGGAAGTGTATCTTTAGGTAGATATGCTGATTCAGTAATTTCCGACCTTCGTATCTACAACAAACCCCTTACTCAAGATGAAATCTCCAATCTCTACTACCAAGGTCTCGCTACCCATTCCACTTCAACCGAAAGCGATGATAAATATCCAAACACAGCCAAAACCTACACTTCGCCAGTCATAGATTTACAAGCCAACGGTGCTTGGGGCACTACTCCTTGGACTAGCACTCAAACCCTTAACAATGGCACTGTTAACTATTTCACCCGCACCAGCGCGGATAATACCTCTTGGTCTGATTGGGTAGCAATTTCAGGCAGTAATATTATTTCCGATCCCCGTCAATATTTTCAATGGAAAGCAGAGTTAACTGCCAATGCCGGTCTTAATGCCAGCCCCACCATTTCTGGTTTAGAGTTGGCTTATGTCCAAGACAGCACCGCGCCTAATAATCCAGACGAAACTGCTTTAGGTTATACTACCTCAGCTTCAGCCTCAGCCACGTTAAGCTCTGGTTCTTGGTACAACCATGACGAGCCTAAGTTTACTTGGGAAGCAGGAGTAGATGAAGCCCCTACTGGTCAATCTGCTTCTGGTATTGATGGTTATCATGTTCTGCTAACGCAAACTCAAGGGGCTGTACCAACAGCACACACTGGTGACAACTGTTATGCTTGGGTGGCTGATGATGAGGAGGATGGGGGAGAATTCACTGTTGGCACTACTAATGCTAACTGTGTATTAACCGATGGCACTTATTATTTATATGTCCAAACTAAAGATCATTCAGGCAACACTAATGAAACTCCCGCCTTACTTTTTACTTACAAATATGATGGCACTATTCCAGGTGTGCCTGCCTCGGTCAGTTCAACCACCGTGGGTTATAGTGCTAACAACTCGTTTGACTTTTATTGGCCACCTGCCACTGACACTGGTGGCTCTGGCATTGCTTACTATGAATACAAAACCGGTAGTACCGACGCCGAGGATCCTTTCAGTTCTTGGCAGGCTACTAGTAGCCCTGATGATCGCGTGGCTAGCAATGTCATAGCTTATACCGAAGGCCAGAACTTATTTTATGTGCGTACCAAAGATATTGCTGGCAACTACTCAGCCGCGACCAGCAATGTCGCAGCCTCGCCGTTTTACTTTAACGAATCAGCGCCAACCGCACCTACCAACTTGGCTATTACACCGGCTACAACTGCAGATACTCCCGCTTCCAGCAATGTTTTCAGCGTTTCTTGGGATAAGCCAGCAACCTATTCAGGCGAGATTAGCAAATATTATTACTGCGTGAACTGTACGCCATCAGCCTCAACCATGACCGAGACCACTAGTGCTCAAACAGTCAACGAGGCTTTAACTAACATGGCTCTGGCTACTCAGCAGGGCAAAAACACCTTTTATATGCTGGCAGAAGACAACAATATCAATGTCGAAACCGGACACGGAAATCGCAACTTTGAGGCCTATGCCACAGTTGATTTTTATGCTTCAACCACCGCACCTAGCGCCCCAACCACTTTAACTATTACCGATACTTCTAATCGCGATGATGAGATTTGGCGCCTAACTTTAGTTTGGGATGAGTCGGCTGAGGGCGATGATGTCTCGCGCTATGATGTGTATCGCTCAGTTGACGGCGATACTTACACCAAGATCGGTAATGTCTCCTCGCCAGCCTATACTGATACTAATTTAGACAATGCTACCACTTATTATTACAAGGTTAGCGCGGTTGATAGCGCTGGTAGTGAGTCATTATTTTCCAATATAGTGAACGAAACGCCAGTGGGTAGATATACTGATCCGCCGTCTGCTGGTGGTGTGCCTAGCGCCAGTGTGGGTTCTACTACAGCCACTATTAGTTGGTCTACCAGTCGTGTGGCTTATGGTACAGTTGAGTATGGTAAAACTAATAGTTATGGTTCAGCCGCTGCTTCATCAGCATCAGTTTCATCCCATAGCATTAAATTAACTGGTTTGGCTCCTGGAGAAACCTATCATTATCGAGTTCATGCGTTAGATGAATCTAGTTTAGTTGGTTATGATCGCGCCGATGCTTACTCATCAGACTATTCTTTTACCACTCTTAGCAAGGCAGATATCGGTAGTGTGGAGGTGACTGACGTTGGTTTGGATTTTGCCGTGATTCAGTGGAACACTGCTTCTTTATCTTCTTCTAAAATCAATTATGGCTTAACCACAGAATATGGCAGTGAGGTGTCTGTTTCAGTTACTCCTGATGAATCAACCCACACTGCTCGGTTAGCGAATTTAAATCATTCCACTACTTATCACTTTAGAATTACTGGTGTCACTGCTGATGGCAATGATATTACTAGCGAAGACTATACCTTGAATACACTGACCTTTCCTAAAGTCACAGCCATGGTTTTGAATACTGACCAAGGAGCGGGTGGTGCTACTGTGGTCTTGGCTTGGGCCACTAATGTGGCTACTACTGGCACGGTTCAGTATCAACCTATGGACATTAATCTGGATTTACTGCGCGGCACTAATTTGGGCAATCGCTTAATCGTGAACAGCTCTGAGGGTGAGGTGATTAATGTGAGTGAGCTGCAAACCTTAACCCAGGCAGAGTTGGCTTTGCTGCCAGCCGTTCCTTCAGGAGAAGT
>CAZTBN010000055.1:0-1216 GCA_964611955.1 uncultured Pseudomonadales bacterium
TTTGTTCTTGCACAGCAAGACAAAACGCGACAGGAGTGAAACTCCTTAGAAATGAGCGAAAGCGAATTTACTTATGCCAGACAAACAACTTTATCGTAGCGAAACCAATGTTATATTTGGAGGAGTAGCCGGAGGACTGGGGGAATATTTTGCCCTAGATGCAACCCTAATCAGAATTATTTTTGTTTTTTTAACTCTAGCCGGTGGTTCCAGCATTTTGTTATATTTTTTACTCTGGTTATTATTACCAGTTAAATCAAAATCCAAGACAAGCGCCATTACTCAAAAAACAATTGAAAGCAATGCCAAAGATATAGAACTTAAAGCTAAACAAATAGCTCAGAAATTTGAAAATAATCTGGATGCAATGGCTAAAGAAGATGAATCAAAAATCAGCCGACGTAAATCAAGTTACTGGTTAGGCTTTGGTTTAATTGTGGTTGGGGGATTACTGATTTTACAGCACCTCAATATCATTAATGACCAGTTATTTTGGCCTTTGGCCTTAATCTTAATTGGCTTAGCTATTATTTTGCGCTAAGCAAACTTTTGCCAGTCATAGAAGCTGGCTTTTCAATGCTCAATAGCTGCAAAATGGTTGGTGCTACATCAATCATGCCAGCGTGATTAGTCTTAAGCTTGCTGAATTGATCAGAAATCAAAATAAAAGGTACTGGATAGCTAGTGTGAGCAGTTAATGTGTCACCTTCTTTTTCATCCAACATTTGTTCAGCATTACCATGATCAGCAGTAATAATAATTTGATAGCCATGCTGCTTCGCTACTGGCACAATTGCAGTTAAAGCTTGATCAATTGCCTCAATACCTTTAATGGTGGCTGGGATATTGCCAGTGTGACCGACCATATCAGCATTGCAAAAATTCGTAAAAATAGCTTGGTATTTTTCAGTTTCCAGCTCTTGAATCAATTTTTTAGCAATATCTGGAGTTCGCATTTCCGGTTTCTCATCATGACCTTTAATATCAGAATTAGAGTCAAACATGACTCTGTCTTCTCCTGCAAATGGCTCCTCTCTTTTGCAATTGAGAAAGAAAGTTAAATGAGCAAACTTTTCAGTTTCAGTAATTCTTAGTTGTTTTAAGCCAGTTTGAGAGATAACCTCTCCTAAAGTCTCAGTAATTTCTTCTGGAGGATAAGCCACCTGTACTGGGTAATCTGATTTATATTGAGTCATGGTGACAAAATATAAATTAG
>CAZTBN010000055.1:1316-3465 GCA_964611955.1 uncultured Pseudomonadales bacterium
TTTTCTGTTTTGATAAATTTTTCCAGATCTGCGACATATTCCAAACCGCTTTTGGGCTTAGTGTCTCGACCATCAGTCATCACATGCAAATAAAGATCATTAGCTAAATTTTGTTGTTTAGCAAACTTAATTAGGGCTTGGAAATGATCACTGTGTGAGTGCACGCCACCAGGACTATATAATCCCATAATGTGCAGTTTAGAATGATATTTTTTAACATGCACGCAGGCTTTTAAAAATTCAGGATTGTCATTAATTGTGCCATCTTTAACTGCTAAATTAATTTTTACTAAATCTTGATAGATAACTCTGCCTGCCCCAATAGTCATATGGTTAACTTCTGAAGTGCCCATTTGACCTTCTGGTAAACCTACAGCCAGACCAGAACACTCAAGCTCAGCATGAGGCTGAGTTTGCCACAACTGATCAAAAAAGGGAATATTAGCCAAGCTAATGGCATTACCTGGATAGGCTTTATTAATTCCCCAACCATCTAAAATAATAGTTAGAACTTTATTTTGTGTTTGTGTCATGGTCTGGCTATGTATTAATTGTTACTTAGCAAAAGGCATTTTGCCATAACTGGCATTATTGCCTAGTTCACGCTCAATTCTCATGAGCTGATTGTATTTAGCAATGCGCTCGCTTCTGCTTAAAGAACCGGTTTTAATTTGACCAGTTCCAGCTCCAACCACAAAATCAGCAATAAAGGTATCTTCAGTTTCTCCTGAACGGTGTGAAACCACACAAGTCATATGAGCCTTTTTAGCTAACTGAATGGTTCTGATTGTTTCAGTCAGAGAACCGATTTGGTTAAGTTTAATTAACACAGAGTTAGCAGCTTTTTTGTCAATTCCTTGCTGAACTCTTTCAATATTGGTGACAAATAAATCATCGCCCACAATTTGTAATCTGTCTCCCAACTGTTCAGTCATTAATTTAAAGCCTGTCCAATCATCTTCAGCATAGCCATCTTCAATCGAAACAATGGGATATTTGTCTACCCAAGCTGCATATCTGGCTGTTAACTCTGCCGAGGTTAACTGTTTGCCCTCAATGGCTAAATTATATTTACCCTCTTTATAAAATTCGCTAGCAGCTGGATCCATAGCAATAGCAATCTCTTTTCCTGGTTGATAGCCAGCTTTTTCAATAGCTTGCATAATCAATTGAATGGGCTCTTCATTAGAACTTAGGGTTGGAGCATAACCACCTTCATCGCCCACAGTGGTTTGGTGACCCATTTTCTTTAAGATTTTTCCTAGAACTTGGAAAGTTTCTGCACCCCAACGCACAGCCTCAGCCACACTACTAGCGCCCACAGGCATGATCATATATTCCTGCATATCAGAACTACCCATGGCATGTTTACCACCATTAACCACATTCATCATTGGTACTGGCATAATAAATTTTTCATCATGTAAACCAAAAAGAGTATTGATATAGCGATATAAAGGCACGTTTTGAGCTTTAGCAGCTACTCTAGCTGCAGCCATTGAGACTGCTAAAATAGCATTAGCTCCGAGATTGCTTTTGTGCTCGGTACCATCTAAGGCAATCATTTTTTCATCAAGAGCAACTTGATCAGTTACATCCATACCGATTAAGGCTGGAGCAATTTTTTCATTAACATTAGCCACAGCTTTGAGCACGCCCTTACCCAAATAGCGTTGTTCGTCTTCATCGCGCAGTTCTAAAGCTTCATGGACTCCAGTTGAAGCTCCTGATGGCACAGCAGCAGAGGCAGAAGTACCATTTTCGAGAGTAATTAAAGCCTCAACAGTAGGATTACCGCGAGAATCGAGAATTTCTTGAGCAGAGATTTGGAGAATTTTCATAGAAAAACCTTTTTGCAAATAATTTATAAAAAATTAGTTCCACAATTAGGGTTAAGCCTGTTGGACAGACAATGGTATTATAGTATAGATTTATAAATTTTTTTAGAATCAATACTTATTTAATATATAAATTTTTTTAGCAACGAAAACATGTCTTTTATTGTTGATCTACATTTGCACTCTCATTTTTCTCGGGCTACGAGTAAAGATATGGATTTGGAACATATTTACTCTTGGGGAAAATTAAAAGGCATTAATGTGGTTGGTACTGGCGATTTTACCCATCCTGGTTGGCTAGCTGAAATTCA
>CAZTBN010000056.1:0-3022 GCA_964611955.1 uncultured Pseudomonadales bacterium
CTCCAGCCATCTCTCCCACAATACCTTCGCTCGCACCCATCTTGTCTTTGATTTTTTTTACAATTTCTGGAATGGTGAGCAATATTCCAATCCCAACAATTGATGGCATGGCGCCACCTGTGCCTTGACCCAATAGAAATGGAGGCATAAACCCACCGCTTGAATGTCCAATGGAGCTTTGCTGTATTACTTTTTGAATTATGAGTAAAATGAGTACTGTTGGAAAGGCAGCTAGATTAGCTACTAAATTTTTAAACCAACCTTTAAAGGTATTTTGTCCAGGAATGGCTCCAGCCATTAAAATCATTGGTGCAAAAGCAATACTGAGAATAATTGAGACATAACTTTTAATTAATTCTAGAAATAGTTTAAATACACCAAACAAAACAGCTAGAGCTACGATGAGTCCTACAGTAACACTGGCAATCCAGTTAAAAGCACCATTTATAATCACTGATTCTACAATAGATTTAATAGTGCTGCTCATTGTTTCTTGGCCTTGCACAAATCCGGTTTTTATTAGTTCTGCTCCAAGTTTCAAAATATTACTATTTAAAATACTCTTATCTTGTTGAAAAAGTCCCACAATTAAATACATGACTAAATACATAGCATCAATTAATAAACCGCCAATAGCATAAGAAAAGGTAACAAAAATTAAAGCTACGATAATGTTGGGTATAGCCTGTTCAACTGTTACCACCACTTGCCCATTAATTTTTTGTCTAAACATAATCATAAAGCCGGTTGCTAAAAAGATTAATACAAATAAAAAATAAGCAATATTGCGAAATGTTTTCCAAACAAACATAATTGGATCTAAGGCAGAAAAACCAATGCCTTGTGCTTGTGCCTGAGGAACAATGCGAGCTGATCTTGATAAATCAGCTAAAAATGTTTGGGTCGAAGCAGGCTTGTTTTCATACATTGAAGCCATTAGCCCAGTTAGGGCTGGGACAGCACCTGTCGTGTCTTCTGGATCTTGTTTACCCACAATGGAAACAATAGTGTTCAATTGGGTGTTAAGTATAATTTCAGAAGTAGTTTTGGTTAAATTGGGAGTGCTGTCAACATCTTTCTCATATTGGCTCATTCTTTGCTCTAACGTGATCGGTTCTCTAATCAGGGGATCATCTATGGCTTGAGCTTGATTGATCCTGGTTGTACCAACCACAACTCCAATCAACAAAGCACCAATAGCACCAACAAGAATTTTTTTCATAGACTAGTTTAGATTTTAGTCGGTATTGATCTTTCTATCAAGAGGTATCTCATGAAATTTTTTTGACATTGTTTGTTGACTGATTTTTTTTTGACTAGACTAGTGCTTACTATTGATTTATATTACAATATATATAGAAATAACTTAATTAATTAAAAATTGGGTTAAAAAATAAACCAATTACCATCATTATGACTAGTTCTTCAGATTTTTCTCAATATGCCAGCGCTATTAAACAAGCTAATACAGCTTTAATTATTTTAGGCAATAATTCTAGCTTTGATCAACAATTGGCTGCCTCTAGTCTTTTTTTATCTTTACAGCAACAAGGAAAGAGGGTGAATCTGTTATCTCCCAAAGAGATAAAAAATCCCACTATTAGTGGTTTGGATCAGTTAAAAACAGAGATCGGCAATAAAAATTTAGTAATTAGTTTCGACTACGTAGAAACTGCAGTGCAAAATGTTAGCTATCATATTGATGAGGACTCAAATAAGTTCTATTTAACCATTAAGCCTCAGGCTGATCACGATCCTCTTAATAAAGATGCGATCAAAACAGAATATGCTGGTGCAGACTCTGACATCATTATTATTTTTGGAGTAGAGGAACTGGATGATTTAGATCAACTCTATTTTGGTTACGAGGCATTGTTTAAAGACACTACTATTTTAGCTATTAGTAAATTTAAACCTCGCTACGAAAGTTTAGCCATTGATAGTTCAGAGTTTAGCTCAGATAGTGAGGTGGTTTTTGGATTACTTAAAAATATGGGAGCTGAGTTAAGTAGTGAGTTGGCCACCAACTTATTGGCTGGCATTCAGTATCAAACTAATAATTTCATCGATCCTAAAGCTGGAGCTGATACCTTTGAAGCGGTAGCGCAGTTAATAAGATCAGGCGCGCAGCGCAAGGCTGGTAGTTTTTCTTTTAACAATCATGAACCAGAAGTTAAGATGAATGGAATGGATGCAAATCATGATCAGATCAATAGCAATCTGGCTAAACAGAAAACTAAGGAAGTTGAAATAAAATTTAGTGATTCAGCTAGTGTTAACAAGCAACCTGAAAAAAATCAGTCAGATCATCAACCTCGTCCCAGCGGTTTAAAAAGGTAGCTTTTTATTCTGTTGCTGAAAAATCTTCATCATAACCGCATCTGCCTAAGAATAGATCCTCAATACGGTTGCATGAAGAAAAGTAACCATAAATTTCAGTACCGGCTGAGGTAATTGATTCTTGAATTTTTCTAATTGACCAACCCACTTTGGCTCCGACGATTTTAAGTTCGTCTGGAGCTTTTTCTTCAACTCCTTTGCCAAATTCTAGTTGAGGACATACATATTTTTGTAAACAATAATATGGTTTGGTTGGAGTTTCTTGTTGACAGAGTATGCGAGCCTCATCTTCAGATAAGTCGCCTGGCAAGATTTTTTTTGGATCCAAGTCCCATTCCCATTTACAGTTGTCCTCATCTGGAAAACCAAACTTAACTACATCTGGATTGGAGGTAAAGCCAAACTCAACACCGGGCATAGTGAAAAATTCTGGATAGATACCTCTTTGAAAAGAGTCAATCACAAGATTCTCGTCTTTAAGAGCTTGCTGTTGTTCGGTAGTGAAAAGGCCTTGTAAGGCATTAAATAATAATTCTTGTTGTAGACCTGATGGACCAATAATATAAGCGTTAACAGTAATTGAATTAGCTGGAGGATTGGCTTGAAAATTTAAGTTATATTGCTCTTTATTTTTGGCATTAAAAGCCCACTTAAAAGTTCTAGTCTGCTCAGCAATGAAATC
>CAZTBN010000057.1:0-2959 GCA_964611955.1 uncultured Pseudomonadales bacterium
TAAAAAGACTCAAAATACTATAAATATGGAGGCGGTTATGAAGCGCATTGGATATTTTCTGGAACACCTTGAAGAATTGTTGATAGATACAGCTAATCCACTCAAAAGAGCTGCCTTCTTTGGGCTCATATTTGATGAGATGCCTACCTATGCTGATTTAACTTCTGGAACCCCAAAATTAGCGCCATACTTAGCACTAAAAAGGGACTTAGGTGGTAACCTAGTCCCATTTGGTGACCCCACGGGGAATCGAACCCCGGTTTGCAGGATGAGAACCTGCTGTCCTAAACCGCTAGACGATGGGGCCTATTTTTAAACAGCCTTTATGAACTGCTCAAGGCATTATTATATTCGATTCTATTTCCTCAAACAATTCAGAATCAGTATCTTTTCAATCTTCATCAATTTTAAACTCAACTTGTTTTTGTAGGCTTTATGTCAGGTTTGCTTGTTATAACCATTGTTAATTAACTTAATCATTTATTTTAATCATGAAACTTGTTATCAGTAGCATTTTCACCGGGATTATGATTGCCTTAATATTTTTAAGTGCTGGTTATCTATTTTTATATTCTGGTTATAGAATTTTTGTTATTACTTCAGGTTCCATGCTACCAGCTTTAAAACCAGGTAGTTTAATCATTACTAAAGTGCAATCAATTTATTCACTGGGTCAAGTAGTGGCTTTTTATCATTCTGCAGTCATTTCTTCTCACAGTCTAAAACCTAACCCATCAACCAATAGTAAACCAATAATTATCACGCATCGAATTATTGCTAGTACTGTTAAAAATGGTCAGTTAATCTATCAAACTAAAGGGGATGCTAATGCCCAAGTTGATGATCAAGAAATCTTGGCAACTCAAGTTTTAGGTAAAGTTTGGTTGGTTTTTCCTGATTTAGGGTTTGT
Organism: uncultured Pseudomonadales bacterium; assembly: GCA_964611955.1. Taxonomy (GTDB): domain Bacteria; phylum Patescibacteriota; class Microgenomatia; order UBA1400; family PJMF01; genus CAYVBW01. The sequence continues at coordinate 911 of CAZTBN010000057.1, forward strand.
TGTTAGTTGGATCTATCAAAGATTAAACCTTGTAATTTTATTTTTTTTGCCAGTTGGGTTAATTATCATTGTCAAATTAATAATTTTTCTCACATGAGGATTACGATCACTACTAAATTTATCAGTGCCAGTTTTTTAACCTTACTTTTACTAATTTTATTATTAAGTTGTGCTTATGCGCTGTGGCAAAAAGACAGACTTTTGTCTTTGTCAGTCACCATGAATCACGAATTTGATTTAGAAAATTTTGTTGATATTAATCTGGAAACTCTCACTGCAACAGAAAAGATTGCTCAAATTTTTTTGAATCATGATTTCAATCAGGGCTTATTTCATTGGAATTTTAAGGGAAAGGTTAAGACAGATTGTGATAATCAAGACTGTTATGTGCAACTGGGTGAAGCTAATAATAGTAATCTTATTAATGAAAACTGTGTTTGGCAAGAAATTTACATCGATTACATGCCTCCATTTTTGGGAGTTGAGTATCAGTATTTTTCTGATGACACGTTGCCAGGTTTTGATCTGAATGCTTGGGTTGTTTTACTTGATGAGCAAATTATCTATATTCAACCAAGCTCCCAAATAACTTCAACCTTAACTTGGCAATGGCAAATTATGCCTCTGCCTCAGGTTGAAACTGGAACACATATTTTAAAAATCTGTGCTGGCAATAGCGGTGATCGCTCTTTTGCTAATGAGGTTAAATTTAAGCAAATTACTAGTTTGCTGGCAGTCATGAATTCCCAACAATCTTTAACTATCAGTAGCAATACTACTCAGCACATTGCTACTAGTTATCAAGTTTTAGGGGTAGAGAACACCAGTTTGCCCGCCCAGACTCACTCTCTACAGTTTAATCATGAGTTAGATAATCAAGAACTAACCATTAATTTTTATCAAAATAATCAACTGAGCGATCAACTAATTTTCTCTGTTTTCTATTTAGATGCCCTGCCAGCTCCGATTGCTGATTTACAGGTCTTTAGTGAGAATGAATCAAGTTACCTCTTTAAGTTTTCAGATCCTAACTCAACTAATTTATTAACTCACTCTTATCAACTTAAATATTGTTCTGAGCCCATGACTGATTTAACTTTTGATCTGGTAAACAGTGCTCAAATTTTATATCCTGTTCAAGATTTAAGTTTACTGCGACCGATTTGCGTTAATAATTCTTGTTTATTGCCTGTCACCGTTAATCAAAATTATGAAAATTCATATTTTGCGATTAAAGTTTGTAATTTAACTCAGCAGTGTTCATTAATTTCAAATGTAGCTCAAAACCTTTAATTTCAATATTCCCTTAAAAAGTTAAGCTTGATGTCAGAATTTTTGGATATGCTGATTAATGAAAGGAGGTGATAAATATGAAATCAATAAAAATTAAACTCATCACCGTCTCATTAATAATTATCAGCATTGCAGTGATTGCTAAAGTTGGTTTTAGTAAAGCTTTGTTTGAGGATACAGAAACTTTAGAAACCAATATAGTGATGGGCTCCTTAGATTTACAAGTAGTGGGTGAGAATCAAGCCACGATTCCTCTAGATTTTGAAAACATGGTTCCTGGTGAGGTGAGAAAAGTACTATTTTTAGTTAATAATATTGGTACTGTGCCTGGTAATTTTTGGGTCAGAGGTGAATTATTAGAATCAATTGATGGAGAAAATCCAGGAGAGGATCCAGAAAATTTGTTTACTGGTGATTTACATGAGTGCGCTCGTTTAGTTTTAGCCAGAATAAGGTCAGATGGAGGTCTTGATTTGATCATTAATGACGAGTTGCTGCAAAACATTAATCAAGATTATGATGCAGCTGCATATACTATGACTGATGCAGCAATTAATAACGGTTCTACAGAGATGGAAATTTGGATTAGTACTTTAGAGTGCGATAACGAAACCATGGGAGATAGCATCAAGGCTAATCTAGAACTTTATTTAACGCAAATTGAACCGGATGTCTGATCTTCAAATTTTGTAATTGCTATCAATATTAACCCAGCAATTGAAACAAATTGCTGGGTAATTGCTGTTTAATTTTAAT
>CAZTBN010000058.1:0-2407 GCA_964611955.1 uncultured Pseudomonadales bacterium
AGTGGAAAAGTTAGCTCAAGATATTTATGGAGCTTCAGGCGTAGAGTGGACAGGTAAAGCTAAAAGTGATTTGAAGCGGTTTCAGTCATGGGGAATTGCTAATTTACCAGTTTGTGTTGCCAAAACTCAGGCTTCTCTATCTGATAATCCTAAACTATTAGGCAGACCAAATAACTTCAAGGTCACGGTTCAGGAAATTAAGTTGAGTCAAGGTGCTGGGTTTTTTGTGATTATTGCTGGCAGTGTCATGCGTATGCCAGGCTTACCAAAAGTGCCTGCTTCTGAGAAAATAGACATTGATAAAAATGGGAAAACAGTTGGTTTATTTTAATTAAATACCATGTCAGCTTATGGCGCTGGGCAAGACAGAACACATAGGAGCAAAACTCCTTTGTCATGAGTACAATAGTCATAAGTATAGTCAAGTTGTTTTAAAAAGTAATTAAAATTATGACAGCACAAATTATTGACGGTAAAAAAATAGCTCAATCATTAAGAGAAAAAATAGCTCAAGAAGTAGCCAGTTTAGCCTATAAACCTGGTTTAGCTGTGGTTTTAGTTGGTGAAGATCCTGCTTCGCAAATATATGTTAACTCTAAAGAGAAAGCTTGCCAGGAAGTTGGTTTTCATTCCCAAAAAATAGTCTTGCCAGCTGATCTTTCACAAACACAACTGTTAGCAGAAATTGCCAAACTTAATCAGGATTCTGCCATTGATGGCATTTTAGTGCAGATGCCTCTGCCTAAAGGTTTTGATGAAGAGTCAGTTATCGCAGCTATCAGCCCGGCCAAAGATGTTGATTGTTTGCATCCAGTTAATTTAGGCAAACTGTTTACTTTAAAAAAATTGCCAGCTTTAGATCAACTGTTAGCTCCCTGTACTCCCAAAGGCATTCTGAAATTAATTGATAGTACCGGTGTGACTATGGCTAATAAAACTGCAGTAGTCGTGGGTAGAAGTCAGCTTGTGGGTAAGCCAGTGGCAATAATGCTGTTAGCGCAAGATGCAACTGTGACCATGGCTCACAGTCATACCCAAGATTTAACTAAAGTTTGTTTGCAAGCCGATATTATCGTGGCAGCGGTTGGTAAAGCTCAGCTAATTACCGCTGACATGGTTAAGCCTGGTGCAGTGGTGATTGATGTGGGTATTAATCGCCTTGAGCAAAAAATTGTCGGAGATGTTGAGTTTGCCACTGTGCAAGAGCAGGCTGGTTTTATTACTCCAGTTCCCGGTGGTGTTGGTCCGATGACGATTGCTTGTTTGCTGGAAAATACTTTGCTGTTAGCTAAAAATCATCGCTCGGCTTGATGAAAAAAATCTTCTTATCAGCGCAACTTCAAGCGTTTTTAGCTAATAAAAAATTATTAGCTGGTTTGCTGGGATTTGTGATTGCAGTTTCTGCTGTGAGCTCTTATTTTTTCTTTAGCCAGTTAAAACAACCTGTGGCAGAAGCCATTGTTGCTCAAGCTGATGCCCAGTTAGAAGAGTTAGAGTTAGGCGAGGAACCAGAAGATTTATCCCAACTAAATATTTTATTATTGGGCTATGGAGGAGCAGGTCATCAAGGAGGTTTTTTAACTGATGCTATTCAAATTTTGCATTTAGATTTTGACCAAGGTAAGGTTGGTTTAATTTCCATTCCTAGAGATTTATGGGTAGCGTTGCCCAATGGCAAGCAAGCTAAAATTAATCAGGCTTTAAGTTTGGCTGATGATAGTTCTCAGCTGGTAACCAGTGGTAGCAAAATTGCTATGCAGATGGCACAAGTGGTTACAGGTTTAAAACTTCATTATTTTATTGCGACTGATTTTGTTGGTCTGAAAAGAACGATTGGTACCACCTTGGGCAGTATTACAGTTAATGTGCCTGAAGCTTTAGATGATCCTTGGTATCCGCTTGAAGGCGAACAGCTTAATCCTTGCGAGTATTCTGCGCAGGAAATAGCTGAACTGAGTCAGCAGTATTCTGGTTTTGAGTTAGAAAAAAAGTTTGAGTGTCGTTACGAACATATCCAGTTTGATGTTGGCCTTAATAAAATGGAAGGTTCTGATGCTTTGGCTTATATTCGTTCTCGGCATGGTTCTGCTGGCGGAGACTTTTCACGTAGTCAGCGTCAGCATGCTTTGTTAAAAGGCATTAAAGATAAACTGTTAAGTTTAGATGTGTTGCGAGATATTCCTCAATTTTATCAAGCTGTGTCTAGCAATATCACCACCGATCTTGATTTAGAAATGGTGCAGTATCTGGCTCCTGCCTTAAAAAATGCTTTTGAGTATCAAGTTAAAGAAGTGGTCATTAGTACCGAGAATGTGCTAGAAAATGATAAATCAAGCGATGGTCAATATATTGTGGTACCAAAAGCAGGCAATAACCAATGGGGAGGGGTACAACAGTTTGTGCAAGA
>CAZTBN010000059.1:0-2368 GCA_964611955.1 uncultured Pseudomonadales bacterium
TTTTTATTGTTTCATTCGTGCTTTGTCTCAACTATAATTTAATCATGTCCTCACATGCACTGATTCATAAAATCGCTCAATCATTTAAATCTAGTCTGACAGCTAAACTAATTATTGCCCTATTTATTATTACTAGATTATTTATTTGGGTTTATCGACCAATCGAGTTTACAGAAATTATTTATAGTTATATGCCCTATGCCCATTTATGGGCAGGAGGTACTCGGCCTTATTTAGAGCAATGGTATGAATATCCCCCCCTCACCATTCCTTTATTTCATATTCCGCACCTTATTGATTACGTCACACTGAACTCTTTTTTACACTTCAGCTATTTGCAGGCCTATCGTGGAGAAATATTAGTGATTGATGTGTCCTTATTTATTTTAGTGTGGCAAGCTTTAATTAAGCTTAAAACTAAATCAGCAATTAAATGGGTTGCTTTAAGTTATTATTGTTTGATCACTGCTAAGGCAAATCATTTTATTTATGATAGCATGGATTGGGTTTTTGCCTCAGCTCTGACTTTAAGCGTCGCGCCTCCTCTAATCTTTAATTTTGTTAATAAGAAAAAACTTAAACCATTGTTGGACAAACTCCAAACTTGGCTTGGTTATTGGTTAGCTGTCGGCCTGAAATTGCTTAATGCTCCTTTAGGATTACCTTTATTAATTTTAGATCGCAAAAAAAAGCACCATTGGCTAGCCATGATTCTGGCAGGTGGGCTGGTGTGGGGTTTACCTATTTTGTTGTATCGCAGTTCCTTGGCTGTGATGTTTGTTTATCACAGTATGAGAGGTTTACAGGTGGATAGCTTTGCTGCCATTGTTGTTAGAACTATCAACAGTTTTACGCATACCGAATCAATTATTGAGATTTATAAAAATTATGAGATGGTGGGTCCAGTGACTGCTCAAGCTCTTAAACTGATGAGTGTCATTTTTCCGCTGAGCTTAATTGCTTATGTGATCTGGATTTCTTATCAGGCTTGGCATTTAGCTGATGACGAACACAAGAAAACCAGTTTTAAAATTTCGTTTACTTTTGGATTTATTATTTTATTAATGTTGGTTTCTAAAGTTTTGTCACGACCTTTTATGTTGTGGCACATTCCATTATTGGTTTTACTACCAGTTAAAACAGTGAAACAACAACTTAAATTTTTAATTCCTTCTGCGCTGGCAGTGATTGTAACTTTAAGTCCAGTTCCTGATGTTGATATGGGAATTTTTAGAACGGCATTATTAGTTGGAGTAGTGAGAAGTTTGTGCTTTTTGTGGTTATTTATTGGTTGGTTTAAGTGGCATAAACAGAGTTTTTCTTGATTAATAGAGAAAACTTGAAACTAATATTTTGTATTAATTTTTTTAGGAATATAACTATATGCTAATTGAGAGACCACAGAGTGACCTACCAGAAAAATTTTCAAAAATTAGAAATTATGATAGTGTTACTTTGCCCGAATCTGTTCCAGTATTGGTATTAACTAAAACTGACTGTGAAGATTATTTTGCTGTAGCTGCTGGTGCTTGGAATACAAAATTTAATTTTTTGCAAGTCATGGCCCAATTAGAACAAATAATTGCTACTGATATTGGAACCGACATCCAAGCAGATCTTAAAATTCAGAATGCGATCACAGATATAGGTTCCATAAGAAAAATAGGAATAATATTAGAAAGTGCTTATATGTTATTTGATCAAAGTCATTATTGTCCACCAGAAATATATAATTTGATGAGATTATTGGGGCAATTAAAAGATAAAATCAACAAAAAAAATAAAAGGAGAGAGGCCGCTTTAACAATCAAAAATTATTTGCTTGATAACCAAGCTTTTTTTAATCAGGAATTAAAATTTGTTCCTTCTGATGTTGAACAATATCAGCAATTCTATCAGCAACTATCAGCGGAAATGAAAGCATACTTAGACAAAGATCTAATCACTTTCGAAGATTTACATCGTTTAAGAAAACGTATGCGTAGAATGATGAATGCGTTTCAACTAGCTACTATCGCTAAAGATGACCAAGGGGAAATTATTAAAACTTTTCAGTATTTACATGATCTGGATTATAGTTTGGGGACTTACCACACTCAGATGCTGAGCAGGACTCCAAAAAAAGAAAGAGAAAGCTCAGTTATTCCTATCGATCCTGAAATTAAGGCCAAAATTATTGATTTTTTGATGATTAAGTAATTTCTCCTGACAGAATGATATCATCCGAATCATTTATTTTTTTCAATAGTATTATAAAATTACTAAATTACAATTTTTTAGATACACCGCTAGCTAAATTAATGAGACATTGATTATCAATGGCTCTTTCAACGTTTTTATCAATTCTGATAAAATTTTTCTCGTCAAT
>CAZTBN010000060.1:0-2277 GCA_964611955.1 uncultured Pseudomonadales bacterium
TTATACAACCAATCTCCGCTAGCTTTGTTAATATAACTAGCCACTATGGTGCTGGGTAATATCTCGTTAGTGGTATACAACCCAGCTAATAAACCTGCCAACACATCGCCCGTACCACCTTTAGTCATACCAGCGTTACCGCCTTCAATTTGATAAAGTTTATTTTGATAAGCGATGGTGTCTATTTGTCCTTTTAATAAAATAGTAGCTTGATTAAGGAGTTGGCTCATTTCTAGTATTAAACTGTCAGTGTTTAGTTCTTCTCCATTATTAGGATTTAAATTTAATTTTTGTGCCAAGGTTTTAAGTTCATTTTTGTGTGGAGTTAAAATGCAGTTACTGGTAATTAATTGAGGATTAAGCATTTGCAAGGCGCCAGCATCAATTACCCATTTTTTTTCACTAAATTTGGCTAACAAATAATTAGTAATTTTTTGCGTATCCTTTTGCCATTCTTCTTTATTAGGTGGATTGTCTAAATAAAATTGACTAGATTGATGGTCAAAATCAGGATTGGTATCATGTCTCTCCATGCCTGGTCCAATTAAAATACAGTCAGCTTCTTGTGCATAATTATCAGCATCTTCTCTTGCGACTACAATGCCGTTCCAAAAGTTTTGTTTTGCTTCTAGAATGAGTTGATTATTGCTAGGTACAGAAGCGTAAAAAACCATGTCCACAAATTGTGAAGCAATATCTAAACTCCAGCGGCTAGCAGCATGAAATAACTGGGAACCACCAATAATTAACAATTTTCCATTTTGACCTTTGTGAGAATCTGGCTGAGGAAGACGCAATAATTTAAGTTGCTGTTGAAGTTCTTGATTGGTAATTTTCATTTTTGCCTAAAAAATAAAATTATTTACTTAATCTTTTTTCAATTTTTGCCATTTGCATTGTCACTAAAACTGCTAGAACAGTTACAGTCACAGCGTAAATGAATAAAGAAATTATGCCACCACCAATGCCTATAATTGGAGTTAAATATGCCTCTATAGTGGCGCGAATCAACTCATTCCAGGCCAGAGCGACCACTAGTCCAAAACCACTGGTAGCTAGAGCAATCATGTTGCGAATAATTATTAAAGGTAATTCTCGAACTTTTTCTGGTGTTTGAATAGTTGTCATGTCGTTTTTTAATTTATAGATCAGCACTAATATTATAATGGCATTTTTTTAGTAATTTTTTGCTAATTTTAATTCTGCAAAATTTGCAAAAATAGATTAAAATAGCAATTAGCTACTTTGAGCTGGATAAACTATGTTCAAACCAAATTTTCAAATCTCTTCAAATTTATTGACTTATATTAGTGCGATTGAATCAGCTAAGGCTTTGATTGATCATTCTCCCTTAGTACCAGCTTGGGAGGCAAAATTTAAAAAAGATGCCATGGCTCGCACCATTCACTTTGGCACTAAAATTGAAGGCAATGACCTAACACAAGATCAGGCACAACGGGTAGCTCGCTTAGAATTAATAGATGATCCCCAAGAAGCGGCTAAAAAAGCTGGGATTATTGCGCGCGAACGAGATGTGCAGGAAGTGCTAAATTATCGCAACGTGGTGCAATGGCTTGATGAACAAGATCCCAGGATTGCCTCAGACTTATTTTCTGAAAAAACATTGAAGCATCTGCACAATTTAACCATGAATGGTTTATTGGTTGAGGATCAAATCGGGTATTATCGGCGTAAGCAGGTGATTGTTAAAGGCGCTGGTGCAGCTGCTGGTAAAGTGGTTTTTAGGCCTCCTGTTTCAGTCGAGGTGCCTTATTTAATGGAAGATTTTTTTAAGTGGCTTAATAGCCCTGAGGCAAAAAAAATTCATCCTATTTTCAGAGCTGCGATTACTCATTATCAGCTAGTTTATATTCATCCTTTTATTGAGGGCAATGGCAGAACCGCTCGCGCTATGGCTTCATTGGTTATGTGTGCTACTAGTTATGATTTCAAGCGCTTTTTCTCTCTAGAAGAATATTTTGACAGTGATGTGGAAAATTATTACAGTGCTTTGCAATCGGTACAGCAAAATGCTAAGTCAGATATGACTTATTGGTTAGAGTATTTTTGCTATGGATTGGCCTTGGAAGTTGATAAAGTTAAAGAAAAGGTGTTAAAACTTTCTAAAGATTTGAAAATGAAAAAAGAGTTGGGTAGACAAGTGGCTTTGTCAGAACGTCAAATTGTGATTTTAGAGCTGTTGCAAGATCAGGGAGAGATTGTTTCTACTGATGCTCAAGATTTATTACCCAATGTTTCAGTTGATACTATTTTGCG
>CAZTBN010000061.1:0-2021 GCA_964611955.1 uncultured Pseudomonadales bacterium
AGTCCTGTCACTCCGACAACGGTTTGTAATATAACAACTCCATTTTTTCTTTTTGTTCTGCAGTCAACGAATCCAGTTTGCTAGTGAGGATCATGAAATCTGTCCTATTGCCATCTAATCTTAATAGCCTGGTATACTCTGCTTCCAATTTGGGTCGCAGTGATTGCTCAAAACCATTTTCGCCATCTTCAGGAAAAATAACATAGGTTGGTGGATTTTGCTCCAGCATAGTTAAATAATCTTGTCTCATTTTAGGCGATCTCCATGCCCAGGCTAAATGAAATAATTCGTTACCAGCATAAGGAATGTCAGCCATAATATTGATATAACCATGACCATTGGGACCGGTTAACAATGTTTCACCAGGTGACTTGAGCGCTTGAATTAAACTGGCTTGAGATTGAAAACCTCCATAATTGATAAAGTGTTCGTTAAATTTATCTTGTTTTTCAAAAATCCACGGTGTAGCTATAACTAAACCAATCAGGATGATAAATATGAAAGTTAATTTGAGCCAGAGCTGATTAACTTTAGCCACAGTCCAGATTGCAAAATACATCACCAGCATTGACCAACCTGCGATGAACGGGTAAAGATGAAAACCTTGGTAAAACTGGGCAGGTAGCTGATAAACTCTATTATTTATTAAGAGCACCGTGGCTAACACCAATAACCATTTACCTAAAGTTCTTAATTCTAATTTCTTGTTTTTAATTAAAACTACTAATCCGATTACTATTATCAACACTTGCGCAAACAAAAATTGGCCCACAGAACTACCTAAATAAAACAACGAGCGGAACGGGTAAAAAAACATCATTAAGAATTGGGTTAATTGATCAGCCGCATAATCAGCAATCACATAATGAGTCACGTTAAAAATGGTCTGTTCATACCAGCCCAGTGGAGAAATTAAAGTAAAAATAATACCCAGGCCAAGCAAAAAAGAACCAGCCACAAAATTTTTAGTAGTTTTAGTGCTCAACACAAAATAAGTAATGCCAGAAATTAAAATGTAAACCCATAAAGGTGACAGCGTAAAACTCAGCCAGACACTAGCCAGACCAAAAATAGTAGCATCACACATCTCTTGTTTTTTTGAACTGGGTTGAAGCTGTTTTGTTTTAATGGGCAGAAGTTTTAGTAACAACAAGCTCAAGTGCAAAGCTATTACCGGAGCAGCTAAACTCTCTGCCAAGACATAAAAACCAAAATACCAAAAGCTAGTAAAACCAATAGCCAAGGAGGTCAGCAATCCCACCCATTTGAATCTGATAGTCAAGATAAGTGAAGTGACTAAAACAAATAGCCACATCATGACTCTCACTCTTTCTACCAACTGAAACAAGGTGTTAAAAGGGGTAACTTTAGTGATCACTGCTCCAATTAAATAAGGAATTGGTTGATGGTTCATGGCCGTATCAACGTACAGGCTCTTGCCTTGTCTCCAGGTGGACCAGCCAATGGTTAAATGCTCTGTTTCATCCTGGAAATACCAAGATTGAGCATGTTGTTTCGTACCGTACAAAATGAGAGCGAATGAGATTAGCAGTAAAATTATGGGGAAAATGGCAAGGAGTTTGGCTTTCATCGCAACTGTGGTTAAATAATAAATAATGTTAGTAATAAAATTATACTGATGCTCAGGCAAAAGGGCTATCAACAAAAAAATCAACACAAAGCCAAGGTTAGCAATTAGATCTAGACATAGGCGCAACTTAGTAAATCCTGTTAAACCCCCTCCTATGGTTGATAAAACAAAATCACTTCGCTCTTTTCTAAGGAGTTTCACTCCTGGCGCGATCAAGCTAAAAGCTTGATCTGCTCCCCTGTCGCCCCGCTAAGCGGGGCTCCACTAAGGGGAATTTCCTTAGCACCCCATTCTGATTATATTGAATTTTTCCATTCCGCTGAGCTAGACTGCAGGGTATATAATCAAAATTAACAGGCTATTTAACAAAAAAACTAAGCCCTCATAGTTAAACGGATAGAACAAAGGTTTCCTAAACCTTCGATCCAGG
>CAZTBN010000062.1:0-1948 GCA_964611955.1 uncultured Pseudomonadales bacterium
TGTGGTTGTGCTAATGATCCATTTTCAGCTAAAAGTCCTAATATTTACACCTGTCCAGTTTGCTTAGGGCTACCAGGAGCCTTACCAGTTCCTAATAAAAAAGCCATTGACTGGACAATTAAACTTGGTCTAGCCTTAGATTGTAAAATTAATTACTTTTCCAAATTTGATCGTAAAAACTATTTTTATGCTGATTTAGCCAAGGGTTATCAAATCAGTCAGTATGATATTCCCTTTTGTTATGAAGGAAAAATTAGCACTTCCCAAGGAGAAATTAGAATTACTCGTATTCATCTAGAAGAAGATACTGGCAAGTTACTCCATGATACTGTAGCTGGCAAACCAGTGAGTTTAATTGATTTTAATCGCAGTGGCGTACCATTGGTTGAAATAGTTAGCGAACCAGATATTAAGAACGGAACTCAAGCACAGGAATATGGCAAAAAATTACGTCGCTTAATGAGATATCTCAATATAGCTGATTGTAAAATGGCACAAGGCGGTATGAGACTAGAAGCCAATATCTCTTTGGCTCCAGCGGGAACTACAGAACTGCCTAATTATAAAGTTGAGGTTAAAAACATTAACTCTTTTAAATTCTTAGAGCAAGCGATTGATTACGAAATTGATCGACAAACTAAATTATTAGATCAAGGTCAAACCCCTGTTCAAGAAACTCGTGGTTGGGACGCCAATAAACAGCAAACTTTTTCCCAAAGAACTAAAGAGGCAGCTGAAGATTATCGCTACTTTCCAGATCCAGACATTCCTCCGATTGAATTTACCAAACAACAAATCTCAGCCATTAAAAAAAGCTTACCCGAATTACCAGAGCAAGTTATAGCTCGATGGCAAGATAAATACCAGCTTTCTCAATCTAGTGCAGAACAACTATCAGCGAGCCAAGACCAAGTGATTTGGATTGATCAAATTTTGACTTTAGCTCAACAGCAACAACTGTCATCCCTTGATATCATCAATGATTTAATTAATAAAAAAATTAAGGTCAAGGTTAATGATGATGCGCAAGCAGTAGTTACTCAATTTAAAACACTTCATCAAACAGTGGCAGTTGATCAAGATCAACTTGACCAAGCCGTAACCTTAGTAATTTCTCAAAATCCAGATGCAGTAGCTAAATATAAAGCTGGTAAAACTCAAGTCTTAGGTTTTTTAATGGGCCAAATCATGGCACAATTAAAAACTAAAGTAGATCCTCAACAAATCAAAATAGCTCTAACTACTGCTTTAAAATAAACTAACTTTTCTGCTACAGTAGTAGTATTACTTTTGATATTAACATGACTGATTTTGTTCACCTTCATCTCCATTCTGAATATTCCATGCTTGATGGTTTAATAAAGTTACAGGCCTTAATTGACAAAGTTGTCAAACTGAAACAACCTGCTGTAGCTTTAACTGATCATGGCAATATGCATGGAGCAGTCGAGTTTCATAATTTGTGTAAAAGCAACAACATTAATCCTATTATTGGTTGTGAATTATATGTGGCAACTAAAGGTATCGCTCATAAACAGTCTAAACTCGGACAGGATCAAACCCATCTCACGGTTTTAGCGCAAGATTTAACCGGTTATCGCAATTTAATGAAGTTGGTGAGTATTGCTAATTTTGAAGGTTTTTATTATAAACCTCGCATTGATTTAGAAACACTTTACCAGCATCACCAAGGTTTAATTATTCTTACTGGTTGCTTTAATGGGCCTATTGCGACACTCATCAGAGAGAAAAGAAGTGATGAAGCTAAAAAATTACTCAAAGAATTAAAAACTGTTTTTGCTGATCGAGTTTATTTAGAAATTCAAAATCATGGTTTAGCTGATCAGCAAACATTAAATAAAGAGTTAATAGCCTTGGCTAGAGAATTGAGCATTGAGTTAGTGGCCACTAATGATGTTCACTATTTAGAAGCAGATGATGCTGAAGC
>CAZTBN010000063.1:0-1909 GCA_964611955.1 uncultured Pseudomonadales bacterium
TGGTACCAAAAGCAGGCAATAACCAATGGGGAGGGGTACAACAGTTTGTGCAAGAGGAGTTAAAGTAATTTTTTTTATTAGTCTTACGCAAGGGTAATAACTAACTGCTATTACCCTTGGTAAAACAAGTTGCTAGTGAATATTTAATACTTCACCCACATAATCCACATCTTTATCTCCTCGACCGGATAAATTAAGGATAATAATTTTATTTTTATCTAGTTTCGGAGCCAGTTTGATCACATGCGCCACAGCATGAGCACTCTCTAAAGCTGGGATAATGCCTTCAGTTTTACTTAGCATCATAAAAGCTGATAGCGCTTCTTGATCATTAACAGTGACATAGTTAACCCTTTTTTGATCTTTGAAATAGGCATGTTGCGGGCCAACTCCGGGATAATCTAATCCAGAAGCAATAGAATGGACTGGGAATGGCTGGCCTTCATTATTTTGCAATAAATAGGTGAACATACCGTGCAGTGTTCCTGGCGAACCCAGAGTTAAGGTGGCAGCATGATCTCCTGGCTTAAAACTTTTACCACCTGGCTCAACACCAATCATTTCCACTGGATCATTCAAGAAGGCATTAAATAAACCCATCGCGTTAGAACCTCCGCCCACACACGCTACTAAATAATCAGGCAATCTGTTTTCTTGGTGCATGATTTGTTGGCGTGCTTCTCTACCCACGATTGATTGAAAATCTCTAACCATCATGGGATATGGATGTGGTCCCACTACTGAGCCAATGGCAAAAAAAGTAGTTTGATACTCTTTCATATACGTATTGAAAGCACTATCAACTGCTTCTTTCAGACTTTTGCCACCGGTTGTGACTGTCACCACTTTGGCACCTAGAATTTTCATACGCAAAACATTGGGATACTGTTTTTTAACATCAATTGCTCCCATATGAATTTCACATTCTAAACCTAGTAGCGCAGCCGCTGTTGCTAAAGCCACGCCATGTTGGCCTGCTCCAGTTTCAGCTAACACTTTTTTCTTACCCATTTTTTTGGCTAATAAGACTTCTCCCAAAGTATGATTGATTTTATGAGCTCCAGTGTGGTTGAGATCTTCTCGTTTAAGATAGATTTTGGCACCACCCAGCTGTCGTGTTAAGTTTTTGGCCAAGAATAGGAGTGAGGGTCGACCAACATAATCTGTCAGTAATTGTTGATATTCTTGTTGAAACTTAGGATCTTGTTTAGCCAACTCATATGCTTGGGCTACTTCGTCAAGAGCTGGTTTAAGTTCAGCAGGCACAAACTGTCCACCATATTTTCCAAAAAATCCTGTGGTAGTTGGTAATGTCTGATAATTTTTATTATCTTGTTGTAATTTTTTCATATAAATTCCTAAATTTTTTTAATTGATAAGTTTTCGCAATACAAATGTTCCAAAACAATCAGGCATTGCCAATAATAGGTGGCTCGTGTTTTATAGTAAAACTTAATCATAAAAAAACCGCCTCTTTTAGGCGGTGTATCTAACTCTTAACTAGAAAAACTACCGCCTAAAATAAGGTGGTAGACCAAGAAAATTTTTCTGTAGAAAAAAAGTGATTGGTAGTCATGAATTTCATATCAGTTTAGATAATGCTAGCAAAATAACCATTTTTTAATTCTCTCGCTCCTCTGGTCACTGTGGCAATGCCAACTCCCAGCTCCTCAGCAATGATTCGTTGTGGAATACTGTGTTTGAGCTTAGATACTATTTTAATTCTGGTAGCAATCATCTCAATTTCTGGAGGAGTTAATAATCCTTTCAGTAGTGCAGTTAATTCTTTGGTGGTGGCACATGATTGAATAGCCTGAGTGATTTGATTAAGGAACTGTTGATTTTGAGTCATGTTTTTATTTATAGGTAGCAAGGTTTTTATTGTACTATGTACTAGTACATTGATACT
>CAZTBN010000064.1:0-1809 GCA_964611955.1 uncultured Pseudomonadales bacterium
TTTTTTATGGTAAACTCTTTGTTAGGCTATGACTTTTTCAACCTTTTCCCAATATTTGCAACAACTTGAAGCCACCAGCTCCAGGTTAGAAATGACCTATCAGCTAGCTGAGCTTTTTCAAAAATTAGAGCCTCAAGAAATTCCTCAAGCTTGTTATCTAATGCAGGGTAGCCTAGTGCCCAGTTACCAATCTCTTGAATTTGGTATGAGTGAGAAATTAACCATGCGGGCGGTGGCTAAATTGCTAAATCATTTGGATCAAGATTCTACTTTACCTGCGACCAATTTATTTAACGAACAAGACGACTCTTTATACCAAAAGAAAATCGAGCATAAAAATAAAGAAATTGGTGATTTAGGTTTGACTATCGAGTCTTTATTACTCGCTCAACCCACAACAAGCAAAACTGAACTATCAATTTTAGAGGTACATCACAAGCTGCAAGATATAGCCCAAGCATCAGGCGATGGTTCACAGGACAGAAAAATTGATCAAACTTTTCAGTTATTACTTAATTTATCACCAGTGGCTGCTAAATTTGCAGTCCGCATTATTATTGGTAAGTTGCGCTTGGGCTTTTCTACCATGACCATGATCGATGCTTTGTCATGGGTTAAATATCAAAATAAGTCTGATAGTGACAAGATTGAGGCTGCTTATCAAAAAAAAGCTGATATTGGTAAGTTGGCTCAGGGTTATTTAGCCAGCGCTTCTCCAGCTGAGGCAACTCATTTTTTAACAACTTATCAAGTCGAGGTTGGCATTCCTGTGATGCCCGCCTTGTGTCAACACCTGAACAACGCTGAGGAAATTATTGAAAAAATGGGCAAAGTGATGATTGAACCCAAATATGATGGTTTGCGTACTCAAATTCATGTTAATAAACTTAATCAAACCAATCCTTATCAGGTTTTTACTCGCAATTTAGATAATGTCAGTCACATGTTTCCCGAACTGCTGTCAGCCATCACGCAAATTAATGCCACTAGTTGCATTTTAGATGCAGAGGCGATTGCTTATAATCCCAAAACAGGTGCCCTGCTTCCTTTTCAAGAAACAATTACTCGCAAACGCAAGCATGATATTGGTCATCAATCTGACAAGGTGCCACTTAAATTTTTCGTGTTTGATATTTTATATTTAGATGGAAAATCTTTAATTGATCAAAAATTAAGCGCACGCAAACAAATATTAACTCAGATTATTGAACCTAATCAAACTATTGCTGTTACCCAGGATTTAGTAACTGATGATCCTAAAAAAATACATCAATACCATCAACTGCAGTTAAAAAATGGCTTAGAGGGAGCAGTGATTAAAAAGATTGATGCCACCTATCAATCAGGTAGAAAGGGCTGGCGCTGGGTGAAAATTAAGGAAAGTGAAGGCACTCAAGGTAAATTAAATGATACTTTAGACTGTGTTGTTATGGGCTATTATCGAGGCAAAGGCAAGCGCAATCAATTTGGCATTGGTGCTTTTTTAGTAGGCGTCTTGGCACCAGACAATAAGATTAAAACTATTGCCAAGATTGGTACTGGTTTAACTGATGACGAGTTTAAATATTTGAAAAAAATTGCTGATGAAAATATTTCTTCAACCAGGCCAGCTCAATATGATGTTCCTAAAACTTTAGTTCCAGATGTCTGGATTGCTCCTCACATTGTTGTTGAGATTGCTGCTGATGAACTGACCACTTCCCCGACTCATTCTGCAGGCAAAGCTTTGCGTTTTCCTAGATTAGTTAAGTTTAGGTCTGATAAAAATTGGGAGCAAGCCACCACAGTTTCAGAACTTGAGGAAATAGC
>CAZTBN010000065.1:0-1754 GCA_964611955.1 uncultured Pseudomonadales bacterium
TTGTTCATTTCTAGCTCTGCTCATTTTTGCTGTTTTTATACTCATCTCATCATCAGCAAAAAAAGAAGTGGCCAAAAGGGTTTTTTATATGTTAAAGAAAAACTTGAATTTTTTTACTAGCTTCAAAAATAAACTACCTTTAATGGTAGTTATTGCAGTGGCTTTGCTAGTAGCCTTTCAAAATATTGATCTTAATACTTATTATTCTGGCTGGGATAATATTCACGCCGAGTTTAATCTTGCTCGTTATGTCCGCCAAGTTTTTTTTGGAGCTTGGTTAGAACATCAGGGCTTGGGTGCGCCAGCTGCTCAAGGTCATCTTGCAGAAATTCCTCGCTTGCCAATTTTATTGTTATTAAAACTTATCTTGCCAGATAATTTAATTCGTATTGTTTATATTTTTGCTCTTTACTTAATTGGTGGTGTTGGTATGTATTTTTATCTGGTTAAGCATTGGCTCAATACAAAAATTAAGCTTTCTATCTGGATTGCTAGCGTCGGTGGTATTTTTTATCTCTTACATTTGTTAACTTTACAACAGTTTTACATCAGTTTTGAGATGTTTATAGTACAGTTTGCTTTTTTCCCGTTTTTATTGATGATGATTCATCAATTATCTCTAGAATTTAACAACAAAAATATCTTAAAGTTTATTGGTTTGCAATTGCTGATTGCTCCAAGTGCTCACACTTCAACAGTGTTTTATTTGGCTACTTTGTTTTCTATGTTGTATGCTTTTTTTATTGAGTTTAAAGCTGATGTTACTAGTATCAAAAAATCTGTAAAATTCAGTTTTTTAATTGGCATTTTAACTTTTATAAGCAATGCTTATTGGATTATCCCCAATCTTTATTATAGTTTTAACAACTCTAGCTATGTGGCAGATAGCTTTACTAATCAGAATTTTGCTCCTGAATCAGTTTGGAGTATTAAGGAAGCTGGTACTCTAGTTAATTTTCTCGGTGGAACTCATTATTTATTTAATTGGAAAGATTATTCTTTTGCCACTCAAGAGTTTGAGTATATTTTTAATGAGTGGCAATCACATCTAGCTTCTATCACTAGTAAAATTATTATGCTTGGAACCGGAATTGCTACTATTTTAGGATTTTTAGCTACAATACTTAATAAAAAAATAGGCACAAAAAAATGGGCGATTATTATTTTCTATTTAGTCAGTATTAGTTTAATTTGGATTGAACTTTTACCAAGTAAATATTTAGTTGATCTTTTTTATCAAAGTAAAACTTTTACTGAAATTTTCCGTAATCCCTTTACCAAGCTTTCAATTCTGTATTCTTTTGTAATTGTTTTATTATTTGTGCAGTTTTTGCAAACTGCGATCATTTTACTTAATAAGATTAAACCTAAAAAAATAGCACAGGTTTTACAAACTGCTTTATTATTTATCTTTGCTGGTAGCATTATTTATTTGGCTTGGCCTTCTTTTCAAGGTCATTTTATTAGTGATAAATTAGAAGTTCAGTATCCCCAGCAATACACTGCCATGTTTGATTATTTACAATCTATGGATAGTGATTTAAGAATTTTACCTCTACCTCAGTTCAGTCATGCCGCCTGGGTTTATCAAGATTGGAGCTTTATTGAACCACAAAATGGTTATCAGGGTATGGGTTTTACTTTTTTTGGTGCTTCTCAGCCCATGCTAGAGCGAGATTTTGATCGTTGGCAAGAAACTGATGACTTTTTCTATCACGAGTTAAGCACGGCTTTAAATTCACAAGACGGTACTC
>CAZTBN010000066.1:0-1645 GCA_964611955.1 uncultured Pseudomonadales bacterium
AAACTTAAACTAAAAAATGGGAAACTGTTATTTTTTGCTTTTTTAGGTAGTTGTGCCACTGGTTTATTATCATTGAACACAGGTGATTTAGCTGTTTTAGGCATGATTAATTTGAGTGGTGGATTTTGGATAGGCATAACAACTGTCATCATTGCCGTGGTTGGGAGCAGTGTGTTGTATAAAAAATCAGAAAAGGGTTTAATCGAAGCAGCTAACTGGAAAGCCTTTGCTAATCATCTGCAACAGTATCAGAAAACAAAAAAATATCCGATTGATTCAATCATCATTTGGGAAAAATATTTAGTTTATGGAGTTTTGTTAGGTGTGTCAGTCAAAGCCTTATCAGCTTTGCCAGTTAAGTTTGCACCAGAAGATGCTGCCTTGAACACTAATACTTTAGCCTATTGGGGAGTTTTGTCTAACAATGGTTCCAGTTTAGATTTGAGCGGTGGTTTAGCAGATTTATCTTCCAGTTTAACCTCAGTGAGTCAGGCCTTAAATTCTTTATCAGCAGTCAGTAGCTCTAGTTATGGTGCCAGTGGCGTAGGTTCATCAGGTGGCTCATCTGGAGGAGGTGGCGGAGGTGGCGGGGGTGGCGGTGGTGGCGGAGGAGCTGGCTAGTTAATTTTTTTGGTAGATAAAAAAAACACCAACCCTGCGGTTGGTGTTTTTAAATCAGTTGTGATGCTGATTTTTAATTATGATTTTTTAAGTTTCTTTTTAATGAGCCAATAAATACCGCCGCCAATGATTAAAATTGGACTGTAAACTACTAACCAAATTCCTAGGTTAGCCAATCCTCTTGAAGTAATAATCAAAGATCTGACGGCCTGTTTAAAGATAGTTTTAGCGCTCCAAGTTTGGGCTGGGGCATAAGGCAAAGCTAACTCATCCGTGGCTAAATAAATGGTTACCAAACTATAATCACTGCTCTGATTTAAATATTTAAGTTGCCCTTCTAAACTTTCAATCTGGGTTTGTAAATTTAACAGTTCTCTTTGTACTTCTACCATATCTGTGACTGCTGTTGCCGAGTTAAGAATCGTTTCAAACTTGGATTTTGTAGAGTTAAGCAATCTTAATCGTTCGTCAATATCGGTGTATTGCTCGGTAATATCTCTGCCTGAAACATATTCTGAAACTACTTTTAAACTTAATTCTTTGGTGGCTTGTAAAAAGACTGGCAATTGCTCTGTTTTAACTCTTACTGTAATGCTACCACTCGTGCCTTCTTCAGGACTTTCTAAATTAGAGCTAACTAAAAATCCCTGATTAGCATTAGCTAAATCAGTAATTTGTTCAATGGTTTGAGCCACATCTTCAACTTTTAATGATAAAGAAGTGGTGGTAACCAGTTTACGCTCAGCCACCATTTCATTACTAGAATAAGCTGCATCTCTTGCTACTAGTTCTGGGCTTCCGTCACCACCAGTGGCAGGTAATCTCATGGGTGCTGATGAGATGGCACTTTTTTCCAGTAAAGCAGTTTGAGCCTTGGGTTTGATAATTAAAACACCAATGATGAGAATCAGTAACACAGTTAATTTATGAGTTTTTATCCAATCGATGAAAGATGTTTTTGGCATATTGAAGCAGAGCGCTAAAAATATTTAATAATTACTGTTAATATAACAGAAAATTAACT